>CBINJL010000089.1:0-8622 GCA_966250925.1 uncultured Opitutus sp.
GGAGTAGAGGGTGGCGTCACTGCCGATGGCGAGGGCGCCGGTGCTGGCACCAAGATTGGCATCGGAAGAGACGTGGAGGGTGCCGGCGTTGAGGGTGGTGCCGCCCAGGTAGGTGTTGGCCCCTGAAAGGGTGAAGGAGCCGGAGCCGGTCTTGGTCAGGGCGGCGGAGCCACCGAGCACGGAAGCCAGCGAACCGGTGCGAACCTCGAAGGCCGAGGCGTTGTTGAGGGTGCCGTTGGTGAAGGAGCCTCCGTTGAAAACGACGGTGGGGACGGTGGGGCTGTAGGTGCCCAGATCGAGGGTGCCGCCGTTGAGGATGAGGTTGGCACTGCTGGAACCGAGGGCGTTGGCGTGGGCGAGGGTGAGCGTGCCGGCGTTGACGGTGGTGCCGCCGGAGTAGGTGTTGTTGGCGGAGAGCGTGAGGGTGCCGGCGCCGGATTTGATCAATCCGCTGGTGCCGGAGAGGACGCCGGAGAGGGTGGCGTTGAGGCGGTGGGTGTTGATGGTCGAATTGGTGCCGTCGGAGAGGTCGATGGGCAGGGTGGTGGTCAAATGGGTTCCGAAGACTTCCAGCGTGCTGTCCTTGAGGGAGAGCGAAGCCGTGCCCGCGCCCTTTTGAATTCCGTTGGTGCCGCCGACGGCGAGGGTGCTGCCGGAAGTGAGGTTGAGGTTGCCCGAAGCGGTGGATTGATAGCCCAGATGAAGGGTGCTGCCGACTTGGACCCGGCCGCCGTTGCTCACGGTGAGGTTGCCGACGCCGCCGTAGCCGAGCGTGAGGGTGCCACCGGCCGTCAGCGTTGAACCGGCCCCATCCACCGTCGCGGTGCCGGTGATGCCATCGATCAGGCCGAGCTCGATGTAGGTGGTGGCGGTGAGGCTTCCGCCGGCCTGCAGGTTGACGGTGGCGGAACCGGTTTTCGCGATGGCGATGTTGCCCTCCGTGCTGTGGGTTGAACCGGTTCCCGTGACGGTCACGGTGCGGTCATCGATATAATTGTAGGACGTGGTGTGCAGCGTGGCGCCATTGGATACGGTGACATCACCCGCGCCCAGCTGGGTGAAGTTGCCGATGTTGAAGGTGCCTCCGGCGACCGTGGTGGTGCCGTTGAGATGCAGATTGATCCCATCGGTGATGAGATTGAGCACCCCGGCTCCGGTCTTGGTGAAATTGATCGTGGAGCCGGATTCATGGAGGGAGGAGTTGATCGTGGCCGTCGCGCCACCGAAGACCTCCACGGAGCTGAGGCCGTAGATCGAGCCCCCGTAGAGCTCCACCGTGCCCTCCTGAAACTGAATGGAGGGAGCCTCCACGCCCAGCCCCATGGTGACCGTGTAGCTGCCGGTGGCATTGGCGCCGGCGGAGAAAACGGCGTTGGATCCGTTGACCCAAAAACCCGGGGCTTCATACCCGTCCGAACGGGTGCCCCAGTTGTCGGAAGCGCCCGCATCCCACGTGCCGGGGGCGGTGTTGCCGTATGACGCGCCTTCACCGTAGCCGTTGGTATTCCAATAGAGCGTGGTTTGGGCCGTGAGCGGAGCCACGGAAGCGAGGAGGGCGAAGGCCGGAGCAAGGAAAGCGGGGCGCGGCGAAGGCATGACGGGGCGAGCGTTGAAGGGAGTCTGGCGTGAGCCCAGTGGACAAAGGACCGGGCCTTTTGGCCGCTGGGTGGTGCGAGCTTGCGTGTTCAGCAGCGAGGGCAATCGCAGGCACACCCCATGGCCGATACGGACGCGAAAATGTCCGATTTGAATCCTGGGGAGATGCCGGGTTGCCATCGCTGGCCGAGTTGCTTTGCGTGCTCCCGCTTCACCCCGTCAGTTGTCCACGCTTCCTCTGTCCATGTTTGCTGCGCCCTCGTTTTGGAACGCCACCGCATTGTGTCTGATGATTGCGGAGGGCGATCGCTGGCGCGACGGGAATGCGGTTTTCAGGCAGCGCTTCGGAGGAGCAGGTGAAGTGGCGAAGGAAGACGCGGACTGGGCGGAGCGTCTGGGGTTGCGCGATCCGCAGGCCGCACGCGCATGGCTTGCGCAGAGGGAACCCGGCGGGGCGGCGCTCGTGGCGGAGGCGGTGGCGGACGGGCAACGCCGGTGGTGGCGGTTGAGGGTGCTCGGGCCGGCGCCGGAACTGAGCGCGACGGCGTGGGTGATCGATGTGGAGGACGTGACCGCATGTCAGGAGGCGATCGAGCGCGCGCGCCTGGAGGGGCAACATTTTCACGCGCTGATCGAGCGTTCGGCGGAAGGGATTTCGCTGTTCGATACCGGCGCGAACATTCTCTGGGAATCCCCTTCTAACAAACGCATCCACGGTTGGGAGAGTTGGGAAATGGAAGGGAAAAACCTTTTCGATTTTTGCCACGAGGATGACCTCGCGCGCGCCATGCCGCGGTTCCATCATCTCGCGCAGGCGCCCGGGATCGTGGAAACCGAGGTCGTGCGTTTTCGCCACAAGAAGGGCCACTGGATCTACCTCGAAGGCACCGTGATCAACGCCACCGACGATCCGCGGGTGAAGGCGTTGGTGAACAACTTTCGTGAGGTCACCGGACGCCTCGATGCGGAGCGCGAACTGCGCCGGGCCAAGGATGCGGCCGAGGAGGCGCAGCGTTTGCAGCAACATTTTCTGACCAATCTCACCCATGAGTTCAAAACGCCCCTCACGCTCATCCGTGGTCCGTTGCTTGATCTCGCCGAAAATCGCGTGGCGCTCGCCGATGCCGGCGCGGTGGTGGGCCGCGTGCTGCGCAACGTGGATCGCCTGGACGGCTTGATCACGGAGTTAATCGACTTGTCGAAGCTCGATGCCGGTGTCTTTGCCATGCGGGTGAACCGGCACGATCTGGTGGCGTTTGTGCGGGCGGAGGTCGATGCGATGAGCGCGGCCGCGGCGTTGAAGACGGTGGCCATAGAACTGGCCGCGCCCGCCGACTGCGCCCTGTTCTTCGATCGATCCAAAATGGAAAAGGTGATGACCAACCTGCTCTCCAACGCGGTGCGGTATTCGCCGGAAGGCGGGAAGGTTGAGGTGTGTATTCAGGAAGTTGCTACAGTTTCCGGCGCGGAACCGGTAGGGGTGCGGGTCGAGGTGCGCGATGAAGGTCCGGGCATGGACGAGGCCACACGGCGGCGCGTGTTCGAACGATTTTTCCAGGCCGACACCAGCATGTCGCGCAACCACGAAGGCATGGGCATCGGCCTCGCGCTCGCGCGTGAGATGGTGGAGATGCACGGCGGTGAGATCGGGGTGCTTAGCGAACCGGGACGGGGCAGTGTTTTCTTTTTCGAACTGCCATTGGGCTGCGAGCATTTCGACCCGGACGACATCGACACCGCCGCCGGTGCCGAACCACGTCCGCATACTGTGGGCGGCACGAGCGCGACCGCCTCGCCGGTGGGGCTGGTGGAATTCGCGGCCCACCGTCCGCGGCTGCTGCTGGTGGAGGACAACGAGGACATGCGCGCCTACCTGCGCATGAATCTCGATCCGTATTATCGCGTGAGCGAGGCCGTCGACGGACAGGAGGCGTGGGACAACCTCGCGGCCTACGCGCCGGAGATCATCGTGTCGGATGTGATGATGCCGCATCTCGACGGGCTGGCGTTGTGCGGGCGCCTGAAGGAATCGCCGCGGTGGCGTGATGTGCCAGTGCTGCTGTTGTCGGCCAAGGGCTCGGTCGATCATCGCGTGGAAGGCCTGCTGGCCGGAGCCGACGACTACCTGGCCAAGCCGTTTTCAGTCGCGGAGCTGCTGCAGCGACTGCGTTCGCGCGTGCCGTGGGGCCATGCCGACGAGGTCAACGACAGCGCCTGGCGCGAGACACTGGAAACGCACATCGGGGCGCGGCTGGGGCTGCCGGAGTTCGACGTGATGGCGTTGTCGCAGGAACTTGGATACAGTTCCCGGCAGTTGCGCCGGCGTGTGCGCGAGCACTACGGCCAGTCGCCGGCGGAGCTGCTGCTGCGCCGGCGACTGGAGCGCGGCCGCGAGTTGATTGCGACCGGCCGTTACAGCACCCGGGCCGAGGTCGCCCACGCGGTGGGCATGTCTCCGGGTTACTTTTCGCGGCGCTACCGCCGTGCGTTTCCGGTGGAATCCTGTTTTCCGGCGGGCGGGTTCAGCGCTGCACCGGACTCTTGATGAATTTGGCCAGGACGAGGCCGACGAAAGCCGAGCCGAGGGTGAGATAAGCGAATTCCGCGATCTGCCAGTCCCACGACTTGTGCCACCAGATGGCGTCGCCGAATCGGCTGGCAAAGGCGCCGGCCAGCCCGACCAGCGTGACGAAACCGACTCGTGCACCGTAACCGCTCTTTTTGCAGATCTGTCGAAGCAACCCGGCAAGTAACAGCGCGTAAACCCAACCATGCACGAAGCCGCCGAGCATGAGCATGGGGTCCATCGGAGTCAGGCCTTCGCGCTGGATGTGAACCATGGCGACGGGGCCGCGGCTCATGAGTTCCTGGGCGGCTTCCATGTTGCCCATGCCGGGCACGAAGTAGGTGCCGCTTTCCGGAAACGCGGCGTTGAGTGCCGGACCGACATCGGTCGGTGCGCTTTTGAGCACCTGCGCCGGAATGCCGGTCAGGGTATAAAATACGAAGCCCCAGAAAAACAGGACGAGAGCGGCGAGGAAGGAACCGAGGAGGACGGATTTCATGGCGGGGTAGAGTTGGAGGGACGAGGGCGCGGGTGGGGAGTTGCCCAAGCCGGAGTTTGGAAATCGGCCGCGCTGAAACAAGCCCGGGCTGGACAGCAGTTAGCCGGAATTCCGACTGGTGCGGCGCAGCCCGGCGGTATTGTTTCGCGGGATGTTCCGTTTTGACCGTCCGTTGTTTCGCGTTCCTGGCCTGTTGCTTTCGATCGCCATGTCCTGCCTCGCTGTGCATGCGGCGTCGTCTCCGGAAGCAGACGGGATTCGCTGGTTTCGCGATAATCCCGCCTGGGTGATGAATACCGACGGCGACACGGCGGGAGTGCTGTCGTATCGTGGCGCCGCCGGCGCGCCGCAATTGCGAGCGTGGCTGGAAACCGGCGACGCGTTGGTGCGGATGACTTATCGGCTGCCCGACGGCGGCGATCCGGCGGCGGTGCTCATGATGCAGGCGCGTTATCCCGTGCCGCTTGATGGTGCGCCCGGCGAATGGCACACGCTCGAAGTGCGGGTGCGCGGTGCCCGCTACGACGAGGCCAACATCAAGACCGATCAGGCCTTCATCCTCGATGCGCGCCGCGATGGTGAGCTCGTGATGGAGAACGTGCTGTTTTCCAAACAGGACCCGCGATCGGAATATGAATGGGAAAACGGCAGCGGGCCGACGACGATCATCGCTTCGCAACCGGGGGTGGAGATTCGCGACTTCGAAGTGAGGCGGGCGGATTTCACTGCGGTCATGCCGCCGAATGGCTCGGGCGCGGAAACCAATTTCCCCACCCTGATCGATTTTGTCGCGCTCGGTCGGGCGCAGTTTGGCGGCGTCGGTTGCATGGAGTGTCACGCGATCGAGCCGGATTCCACGGCGGTCAAAACCGGTCCCAACCTTTACGGCCTGTTTCGCATCAATCCGATCCAGCGCGAAATCGCTGATCCGGAAGGCCACCGGTTTCTCGTCACGGTCGACCGCACTTATCTGCACAACGCCATTCGCGAGCCGCAGCACGAGATCGCGATCGCGCAGACCGCAGGCATCGTGCCGGCCGGCGAACCTTATCTGCCGGTCATGCCGCCCTATCCGGAGGAAGTGGTGTCGGATCAGCAGATCGAGGCGATCGGGGCGTTTCTCATGACCCTCAATCCGCCCGCCGAACAGGGACCGGTCGAGCGCTGGCTGGAGGAATCCGGTCCGGAAAATTACGACCCGCTGGCGGACCGTTTTCTGCTGCTCGTCGATGATCGCGTGCGGGTGCAGCGCGGGCCGCTCGACGGTGTATCCGGACGCTCGATACACGTGGGTCAGCCCTCGGGCCTGCACTACACGTTCGATCCGCGTGTGCTCGGCGTGGCCAAGCTCTGGCAGGGCGGTTTCCTCGACATGGAAGGCGAGTGGCGCAATCGCGGCGGTGGCGGGCTCAAGCCCGGTCACGAAAGCCGCGAGATCGCGCTGGGCGAGGCAGGCGTGTTGTTTGCGCCGCTGCATGTCGACGGCACGGCGATTGATTTCGGTTTCAAGGAATCCCGTTTCGGCGACACCGCCACGCGGGTGGCCTCGTTGGAGAGCGACGAGGATCACCTGACGCGATTGGCGCGCGAGGACGCGGCGTTTCTCGGTTACGAGCGCGATTCGCGCGATCCGCTGGCCGCACCGGTGTTTCGTTATCGGGTGGGGCGCAACACTGTGACGTTCGCCGCGCACCTCGGCGGCGACGGTGTGACCGAGTTGGTCGTGGCCGGCGATTGGGCGGAACCGCAGTTGTTTCGCGTCGATCTCTCCGCGCTGCACGACGTGCGCGTTTCGGCGGGCGTGATTTCGGAAGCGGGCATCTGGAAACTTCCGGCCGATGCACCCTTGCCGGTGAAACTGCGTGGTCAGCTCAGTGTGATGGCGAATCCGTGGCGACCGACGCCATCCGAATTCGATGCGGCGGCGCAACCCCTCGCCATCGAAGCCGCCGCGGCGCAGTTGCCGGCGGGTTACTCGATTGAGAATTATGGCGCGCCGCTCGATAACTACGGACGCAATCTGCTATTCGAAGCGCTCGGTCTCGATCGCACTGCTGACGGCACGCTGCTGGTGACCACGCGCACGGCCGGGATCTGGCGCGTCGTCGACGGTGAATGGCGGCAGTTTGCCGAAGGCCTGTTCGACAGTCTCGGCGGTCTGGCCGAAGATGATTCCGGGCTCGTGGTGGTGGCCGGACACAAGTCCGGGTTGTCACGCATCAGCGACACCAACGGCGACGGCGTGGCGGATCGTTACGAGGTGTTGACCGATGCCTTCAGCTATCACGGCAACTATCATTCCTACGTGCACGGGCCGGTGCGTTCGCCTGACGGCAACTACTTCATCACCCTCAATCTCGCCCACAACACCGGCGGCGGTTACTTCAATGCCGGCGGGCACTACATGGGCACGGCGGGCGGGTTTCGCGGCTGGGCGATCGAGGTGCCCGCGACGGGGGGATTTGTGCCGTGGGCCGATGGCCTGCGCAGTCCGGCCGGGCTGGGTTTTGCGCCCGACGGCCGACTTTGGTATGCCGACAATCAGGGCGAGTTCATGGCCACTTCGAAACTCTACGTGCTGCGCGAAGGCGGGTTCTACGGGCATCCGTCGGCGTTGGTCGACCGGCCCGGTATGACGCCGTCGTCGCCGGAGATCGCGTGGGACGCGGTCAAGCACACCAAGGAACGCGAGGTTGTGCTGCTGCCGCAACTCAAGCTCGCCAACTCGCCCGGCAATCCGGCGTGGGACACGACCGGCGGCCACTTCGGACCGTATGCCGGCCAGATGTTCATCGGTGATCAGACCCAGTCGGTGCTGATGCGGATCGACACCGAAGTCGTCGGCGGTATCGAGCAGGGCGTGGCGATTCCGTTCGCCCGGGCGCTGGAGTCGGGCGTGATGCGTCCGCTCTTTCTCGCCGACGGCAGCCTGTTGCTCGGTCAAACCGGACGCGGTTGGCAGGCCAAGGGCGGCAAGGTGGCGAGCCTGCAACGTCTGGCTTGGGATGGACAGACCGTGGCGCCGGCGCTCAGGACGATGAAGGCGACGCCCGACGGATTCGCGCTGCACCTCACACAGCCATTGCCCGATAGTGTGGCGACGGCGGATGTGATTTCGGCCTTGGCGCTCGAATCATGGACCTATCGCGATGCGCCGGACTACGGCTCGGACGAATTGGCGCCACGCACGGAAACGGTGGCAGCCGCGAAGCTGAACGCGACTCGCGACGTGGTGACGATTACGCTCGGCACCACGCTCCAACCTCACGTGCACGAAATGCAAACCGCGCGGGTGTATCATCTCACGGTTAATGGTGTCGCATGGTGGGGCGAGACAGCGATGTCGGAGCCGGGGCTCGAAGCGTATTACACGCTTTACCGCTTCGCGTCGGCTACGCCCTGACCTGAGTTCGCGATGCCAAAGTAGCGGGAGCTTCCAGCTCCCGATTTCTTCGTCCGGCGTTGCGCTGCGGCGAGGCGGCTTACGGGAGCTGGAAGCTCCCGCTACTTTTGACAGAGTGAATATTCAGAATTTGTGAGCGGTAGGAGCGGCGACTCTCCCGAAAAGTCGCTGCATTTCGGATTAGCCTGCGCGGGCAAACTCGGCATCATCCGGGGTTGTTGCGATGCTTCGTCCGGTTTCCGCTTACTTATCTGCCCTCGATCAGGCCTATCGGGATCGTCCGTATTTTGTCGGACTGAAGGCCCGTTTGCTGGCGGGGCTGGGCGTGCTGTTGATGGCGATGATGCCGCTCAACGCCCTGCGACTGTGGTGGGTCCATCCACCGCAGACCGAGATGCGCATCCTGTTCTGCGGTCTGGTCATGCTGGCATGTGTTTATGCCTTGATCTGGCTCCGTCGCGGACGGGAGGAACGGGCGGGCAACACGCTCACGCTCGGACTCGTGATTGCGGCCAATGTGCTCACGGTGGCGGCACCCTTGGTCACCGTTGTGGCGAT
>CBINJL010000090.1:0-8549 GCA_966250925.1 uncultured Opitutus sp.
TCCAGGGATGTTGTAGGTCTTGCTCGGCGCCATCAGCGTGATGGTGCGTTCGGCCAGTTCGGGACTGATCAGCGCGCTCGGCACGTGCGGCAGCGCCGGGTCGAGGATCAGGTCGCAGTGAATCTCGTCGGAAACCAGGATGAGATCGTGGGCGAGGCAGAAGGCGCCGAGTTTTTCCAACTCCGCCCGGCGCCAGACGCGGCCGATGGGATTGTGCGGGTTGCAGAGGTAAAACAGTTTCGTCTGCGGCGTGACGGCGGTTTCAAGCGCGGCCCAATCGATTTCCCAATGACCGTTGGTCAACACCCACGGCGTCCGCACCGCGCGGCGATCAAAATTACGGCCTGCGGTCAGAAACGGCGGATACACCGGCGTGAGCGTGAGGTAGTTGTCGCCCGCCTCGGCGTAGGTGAGGGTGCAGAGATTGAGTCCGCACACCATGCCCGGCAGCCACAGAATCCAGCTTGGATCGATGTCCCAGCCGTAACGCTCGCGGTGGTGGGTGACGATGGCGTCGAGGGTGGATTTCACCGGCCGGGCATAACCGAAAACGCCGTGTTCCACCCGCTCGCGCAAAGCGTCCAGCACTGCCGGCGGCGACTCAAAATCCATGTCGGCGACCCACATCGGCAGGATGTCGCGGCCGGCGTATTTTTGCCATTTCTGGGAGTCGGTATCGAGGCGTTGCGGAGGCGTGGTGAAGTCCATGAACAAAAGGAAACGAATTAACGGAAGCGGGCGTCCAGCGGCGAGGGAAACGGCATCCGCGTGCGGTGCGACGGAAATTCACGGGTGAGACGGCACAGTGGCGGACAAAATTTCTCAACGCTCGCGTCGCCAGAAAATTAAATTGCTGAAAGGCAAGGACATGAGGCGAGCCGTGTTTCGGCATCCGGTATGCGTAGGAAAGGGCATCTCACCTAATTCCAACCCATCAGGAGAAACTTATCATGAGAATCGTTCGTTATGCCTATCCGTCCCACCGCAACGCGTCGGCTTCCGTTTTCGGCGGTCGCAGTCCGTGGAATGGTCTCGAATCCGAAATCGATCGCCTCTTCAACGCGGCGCTCGGTGACTTCGTGCGTCCGACCTCGCGCGACCGTTTCCCGGTCGACTTGTATGAGGACGAAACCAACGCCTACGTGCGGGCGGAGCTGCCCGGCTTCAAGCGCGACGCCATCGCGGTCGAAGTCGTTGACGGCACTCTGACCCTCACCGCCACCCGCGACGGCGAAACCCAAGCCGGCGCCGGCGAGTCGGCTCCCGCGACGACGAAGATCAACCGCTCCATCGCGCTGCCCGAAACGGTGCGCGCCGACGGTGTCACCGCCGCCTATGCCGACGGGGTGCTCACGGTCACATTGCCCAAAAAGGCCGAGGCCAAGCCGCGCAAGATCACCGTGGCGGTGAATTGATCGCTGCCACTCGCACCACGCGATCGCCGATTCAAACCCATCATCATCTTAAAAAAGGAAGCCAACATGAACCTGTTCAATTCGCTCATTCCCGCCTTTCAGCGCACGCCGACCGTGCGTCCGGACCGCCGCGACGAAGATCTCGGCGCGACCGTCAAACCGCACTACGACGTGAAGGAAACCGACGACGCCTTTGGCCTCACGGTTTATCTGCCCGGCGTGGCGCGTGACGGCCTCGAGATCACCGCCGAAGACGACACCCTGCGCATCGTGGGCAAGCGCGGCTGGACCGCTCCTTCCGGCTGGACTGCGCTCTACCGCGAGACCGCGGACGCGACGCACCTGCTGGAGTTGGAGCACGACAACAGCATCGATCTCGACAAGATCCGCGCCGAGCTGCGCGACGGCGTGCTCCGTGTGAGCCTGCCGAAGGCCGAGGCGATCAAGCCGCGCAAGATCGCGGTCGCCTGAGTGAAACCCTGACCGCATTCGGACGTCTCATCCGGCGTCCGACTTTCAAACACCCGCAACCGCGCCGGTGCTCTCTCCACGAGAGCCCGGCGCGTTTACGTTGGGTGGGCGGCTTGCGCGCCGCTCAAGAGCTGACGGTGGCGTGTAGGGTCGTCGCTCGTCGACGACCGGCTGCGGTGGAGTGGGGCGGGCGGGTTGCGGACCGGCAGACGGGGCCGAGCAGGAGCTCGGCGTTCCCAGGGGGGGGCGGCTGTTTCGAGAACGAGTAAGAGAACGAAGAACGATGAGGGGCGCTGTAGGGGCTTTGCTTGCAAAGCCCGGTTGCGGCGGAGTGGGGCGGATGCCACCTCACCGCCACTCCACCGCGCGGCATTCGCAAGCGAACGCCCTACGTCTTGTGCGCCGTCCCGTGTAGAAGGGTCGTCGCTCGTCGACGACCGCGGCGGAGTGGCAGCCGCGGGCGCAAGCCAGGAGGTGCGCCCCTACATTTCAGTCGGCTCCGGTTCTCGCCAAAACGCATCACCGACTTGCCTCAGTTGCCGGCGTGCAGCGCGGCGTCGTAGCGCGTCAGGTTGTTGGAGCGGATCATCGCGCGGATGATGGCGACGTATTCGTAACCTTTTTCTGAATACCGCGTCAGTCCGCCGGCCAGGGCGCCGCCGGTCACGGGTCGGTTTTGCCGCCGCAAGTCGTGGCGGATGGAGCGCAGGTGGCGATATGACGAATGGGTGTTCAGCGTATGGACATAGGCGTCGATGCTGTCGCGCACCGAATCGTAGGCGGCGACTTCCCACGTCTCGCCCCGCGGCCGTTTCTTGGGCACGATGCCGGTGCCCGGTTCGTAGGAGCGCATGCCGAAGAGATTGTTGCCCAGTTGCGCGAAGCGCGACGTGCCCCAGGCGGACTCGTTGGCGGCCTGCGCCAGCACCAGCGACGGGGGGATGACATCGACCCGGCGCAGCAGCCGATCGACGAAAACCGCATCGAAGATCTCGGGGCGCTCCAGATCGTAGTCGGCGGCGATACGGGCGAGCCAGCGGCGGTCGAGCCAACCGGCGCCGCCTCCCGCGCCGATCTCGCTGCGAATCGCCTGCAGGTGCCGGCGATGGTCGAGGATGCGGGCGTTCACCGCGTCGATGTGCGGCGCCAGGTAATCGAAGAACGCCGCCTTTTTTTCGGCGACGTCATCGTAGTCGTCAAAATCAGGCAGCGTATCCGAACCGCCGATACGATTGCCAAAGGCCAGCAGGAGCACGATGACCGCGCCCGCGGCGCCGAGCTGCAGGCCCGTCCGCTGGTGCATCCGCTTCGGCGCCGCCGCGCTCCGGGACGCATCGTGGGCGGCGAGCGGCAACAGGTTGCCGAGCGGACGTAGGCACCTCATGGGGCCGAAGCCTGAGTCTGAACACGTGCCGTTGCAAGCCGTTGGCGCGATCGTGCGGTTCGGGTGGGACGCGAGTTGCATTGCCCCTCGGGGTTGCGCAACGTGGCGCCCATGACCCTGCCCCGTTCCCTGTTGTCCGTCGTTGCCTCGTGTCTGCTGGTGTCGGCCGTTGGTGCCGAGCCGGCCAATCCGCGTTGGGAAAAACCGATCACTGCGATCGAGGCCCGTGAGGCGGCCACGCCTCCGCCGGCGGGGGGCATTTTGTTTACCGGCAGTTCCAGCATCCGGATGTGGAGCAGTCTGGCGGAGGACTTTCCTGGCAAGCCGGTCATCAACCGCGGATTCGGCGGATCACAGTTGTCGGACCTGATCACGTATTTTGACCGCGTGATCATGCCGGCGCGCCCCAGCCGGATCGTGGTGTATTCGGGAACCAATGACATCAGTGCCGGCGAACCGGTCGAGCAGGTGTTTGCCGATCTCGCCACGCTGTGCGGCATGATTCGGCGGGATTTGCCCGAAACCACGATCGCGGTGATTTCGTGCGCCCCGAATCCGGCCCGTTGGAACCAGCGGGAAAAACAGGAAACCTTCAATACGTTGGTCACAGCCTACTGCGCGCGTTACGGCCATGATTATATCGACGTGTGGACGCCGATGCTGGGCGAGGACGGCACGCCGTCGCGCGACATTTACCTCGAGGACCGCCTGCACATGAACGCGGCCGGATATGCGATCTGGCGCGAGGTCGTCGGCCCGTATCTGCCGTAGCCGCGCCTTTCGGCGGAAAGGCCTGTTTGTCACATATTATGTGACAAACAGGGCGGAGTGGGGCGGACTGTGGCGGTCGTCGCGGTGGGGAAGTGTTACGGTGGACATGCGGGTGGCGGGCCGTTCATGCTGCGCGGCGTTTTTCGATTCAGCCCCATGCATCCCCTTCTGATCGCTCTGCTTGCCGGCGTCGGTTTTGTCGTCGCCTACCACACCTACGGCCGCTGGTTGGGCGGCAAGATTTTCAAACTCTCCGCCAACGCGGTGTGTCCGTCGCGTCGCTTGGCGGATGGCAACGACTACGTGGAGACGCCCAAGGGGGTTGTATTCGGCCACCACTTCGCCTCGATCGCGGGCACGGGCCCGATCGTGGGGCCGGCGGTGGCGATCATCTGGGGTTGGGTGCCGGCGCTGCTGTGGGTCGTCTTCGGTTCGATCTTCATCGGCGCGGTGCATGATCTCGGCGCGTTGGTGGTGTCGTTGCGCAACAACGGTCAGACGGTGGGCGACATCGCGGGCCGGGTGCTCAACCCGCGGGTGCGGGTGCTGTTTCTCTGCATTCTGTTCATGGCGCTGGCCATCGTGCTGGCGATCTTCGGCCTGGTGATCGCATCGGTCTTCCGGATGTTTCCCAGCGCGATCGTGCCCTGTGTGATTCAGGTGCCCATCGCGGTGGCGATCGGCACGTGGCTGCATCGCAAGGGCGTGGGGTTGATGATCCCGTCGCTCCTCGCGTTGGCGTTGATGTATGTGACCGTGATTTACGGCGATACCGGCTGGCTGCACACCCTCAACGTCGCGATGGCCGAGTGGTCGTTGCTGCAATGGGTGGTGGTGCTGCTCGGCTATTCCTACGTCGCCTCGGTGTTGCCGGTGTGGACGCTGCTCCAGCCGCGTGACTACATCAATTCGCTGCAACTGATCTCCGTGCTCGGTCTGTTGGTGGCCGGCGTGCTGGTGGCGTCATTGACGGGTGGATACGCGGCGGACGGCGCGTCGTTTGCGATGGCGGCGCCGGCGTTCAATGTCAGTCCGGCGGGCGCGCCGGCGATGTTTCCGTTTCTCTTCATCACCATCGCCTGCGGAGCGATCAGCGGGTTTCACTGCCTGGTTTCGTCGGGCACGAGCAGCAAGCAGATCAAGTCGGAGCCGGACGCACGCTGCGTCGGTTACGGCGCGATGCTGACGGAAGGCTTTCTGGCCACGCTCGTCATCCTGGCCTGCGCGGCGGGCGTCGGTATGGGCGTGAGGGGGGCGGGCGGCGAGCTGCTGACCGGCACGGCGGCGTGGACGCATCACTACGGCGTGTGGAGCTCAGGGCTCGGGCCGGCGCTGGGAGCGTTTGTCGGCGGGGCGGCCAACTTCCTCCGCGCACTCGGCATTTCGGAAAGCGTGGCGGTGGCGTTGATGGGTGTGTTTGTGGCGTCGTTTGCCGGCACCACGCTGGACACGGCCTGCCGGCTGCAACGTTACATCGTGCAGGAACTGGCCGGAGCGATCGCGGCGAGACCGGAACGCCCGGGCGCGATCGACTGGTTGGGTGGGTTGCGCGGCAAACACGGCGCGACGCTGTTTGCGGTGGGCACGGCGGTGCTGATGGCAGCGGTGCCGCCGGCGGGCGAACCGTGGTCGTGGGCCAATGCCGGTCGCGGCGGGCTGATTCTCTGGCCGATCTTTGGCGCGACCAATCAATTGCTCGGCGGGCTCTCGTTTCTCGTCATCGCGTTTTACCTGTGGCGGCGCAACGTGCCGGTCTGGTTTCTGATCGTGCCGATGATCCTGATGCTGATCCTGCCGGCGTGGGCGATGATCCTGCAGGCCTTTGTTGGCGAAGCGGCCTGGCTGGCGCAGGGTAATTGGGCGCTGGTCGGCGTGGCGGTGGCGACGCTGGTGCTCGAAGCCTGGATGGTGATCGAAGCGGTGCGGCTTTTTCCGCATGTCAAAGGCGTGGTCGAAGCCAACGCCATCGCGGTGGTTACGGAAAACCCGGCCTGATTGTGCGGACCGGGTTGTGTTGAAAAACTGAATACAACGGCGGTTCACGCCGCGGCCAGTTCGCGCGCTTCTTGTTTGGCGGCGGCCACACCGGCCGCGGCCGCCTCGTCGCCGGCGCTTTGATTGGCGGCGTAAACGAAACGCACCGAGCTGATGCCGATGAAGCCGAACACGGCGCGCAGATACGATTCGAGGAAGTTGTAACCGGCGGCGGGCGAACCGGGACGGAAGTCGCCGCCGGTCGCGACGATGATCGTGACCGGCCGGTCGGATACGAGTCCCTGATAACCGTTTTCGCCGATGGCAAAGGTGCGGCCGGCCCGCACGACCTGATCGATCCAGGCCTTGAGCACCGCCGGAATGCCGAGGTTGAACATGGGCGTGGTCACGACGATCTCGTCGGCGGCCAGCACCTGTTCGATGTTGTGATCGGATTCCGCCATGGCGGTGCGGGCGGCGGGCGAGTGCCCCTCGGCGGGCGTGAAGGCACCCTCGAACCAGGCGCTGTTGACGAAACTCGGCGGTTCATTGGTCAAATCGCGCAGAACGACTTGGGAGCCGGGATGGGTGGCTTGCCAAGCGGCGGCGTATTCGCGGCCGACCTGGTTGCTGCGGGAACGATCGCCGCGCGGGCTGACGGAGACGTGGAGGAGCGTTTTCATGAGATTTGGCAGGATTTTTAATTTTCGATTTTGGATTCTGGATTTTGGCCGACGGCGGCCTGGTGCTTACTTCGCGTGGTGGCCGGCGAGGGCGAGGGAGAGATCGATGGTTTCGGCGACTTTGTCGGTGGCCTGGCCGGGCATGATGCCGAAGTCGCTGCGGTTGATTTGAAACGTCGTGCGCAGGACCAGCAGATCGCCCTGCATTTGTCCGCCGGTGCGATCCGCCAGCTTGTCCGGCAGATGGGTCAGCGTAACGGGCGCGGAGATGGTCTTGGTGACACCCCTGAGGGTGAGTTCACCGGTGACGATGGCCCGGGTGGTTGCGCCCGTGGTGGAGACTTCACTGACTGCGGAGGCGGTGAAGCGGATATCCGGATACGTGGCGACATTGAGCCAGTTCTCGCCGTGCAGGTGTTCCTGCATTGTGCCGTTGGGCACGGTGAGCGACGCGGCGGCGACCGTGATTGTGCCGGTCAACGATGCGGGGGCGGAGGGATCGAAGCGAACGGTGCCGGCGATGCCGTTGGCGGTGCCTGAAATCGCCTCAAGCGGCGCGTCGAGGGTGAAGCGGGCGGAGTTGACGCCCTTGGGATCCTGGAAATCGAAGTCGACTGGCGCGGCGCTGACAAACGACGCGGTGGCGAAACCGAGAGCGGAAAGGAGGAGGGAGGAGCGGGTGGTGTTCATTTTTTGATTTTTGATTCTGGATTTTCGATCGGGGGAAAACGGGAGGCACTCAGGCTGCGGGGGCGCGGCGCGGGCGGCGGCCGGCGAACCAGGACGCGCCGGCGAAGGCAGTGGAAAGGCCGAGCCCAAGGGCGAGGGCGTCGACGCCGGCGACGAAACCGTCGCGATACTGAATGGCTTCGATGCCGGTGATCTCATCGACGATGGTCACGGGGATCTTGTTGCGAGACCAACCCGGATGGGCGCCGGTGGCGACCCAGGTGCCGACGGCGACCGTGGCGGTCAGGGCGGCGAGAAGTTGCAGGAGGCGGCGGATTTGCATGGTCACTACCTTAGCGAATCGGCCCCGTGGTCTCCAAAACTGCCTCGCTCTTACGGTGATAACGTTTCTTTATCACCGGACTCATGGAGCTGCGTTATCTCAGATCGTTCGTGGCGGTGGCGGAGACGCTGCATTTTGGCCAGGCGGCGGAGCGGCTGAAGCTGGCCCAGCCGGCGCTGTCGCAGCATATCCAAAAACTGGAGACGTCGCTCGATGCGCGGCTGCTCGACCGGGATCGCCATGGCGTGGCGTTGACGGCGGTGGGGCAGGTTTTCCTGCGCGAGGCGCGCACGATCCTGGCGCAGGTGGAGCATGCGCGAAACGAAGTCGAGCGGGTGCGGGCGGGCGGGCAAGGCACGCTGCGGCTGGCGTATGCGCCGGGACCGGCGCGGGGCGCATTGACCTGTGCGCTGCACCTGATGCGGCAACGCAGCCCGGGCGTGCGGGTGGAGTTGCACGAAGCGAGCTCGTCGCACGTGTTGCGCGATGTGCTGGCGGGGGAATTCGATGCGGCGATGACGCCGGAATTCGATCCGCCGCATCCGCGCGGGTTGGAGCACGAGGAGATTTCGCAGCAGGCGGTGCTGCTGGCGCTGGGCGGGAGGCATCCGCTGGCGCGGCGGCGCGCGATCAAACTGGAAACGTTACGCGACGCTGACTGGGTGGCGTATGCGGAGACGGTGGCGCCGGGCTATCGGCGGTGGATCAACGCAGTGTGTCGCGGCGCCGGATTTCGTCCGCGGATTGCGCAGCAAGTTACCTCGGCGGGCGACATGCAGGTCGCGTTGAGCACCCTCCCCGGCGTGGCGATTCTGCCGGAGGGTTATCGGGAATTGTTC
>CBINJL010000091.1:0-8514 GCA_966250925.1 uncultured Opitutus sp.
GAGGTCCGCCACGTCGACCGCGAACTCATGGCGACGGAACGCCAACTCGTGCGGGCCATCATCCGGGCGCTCACCCCGACCGAACACGAAGGCCGCTCGCTCAGTCCGGCCGACATCGTGCGCAGCCTGCGCGAAGGCCGCGTGACCCTGCCCCCGGCCACCCAGGAACGCTTCACCGGCACTGATTCCGGTTACCTCTACTTCATCATCCGGGACCTCGATGGCCGCACCCTGCTGCAGTCGGAAAACGCGCCGCCGCATCGCACGCTGCTGCCACCACCGGAGGGCCAGGATTTCAACGAACTGATCCGCACCGAGGGACATTTTCGCGAGACGCTGCGCACCAACCATGATGGCTTCGCCTCGCTCGTTGGTCGCGACATCGCCGCGGAACAGGACCAGATCGGTCGCTTCCTGTGGTCTCTCGCCGCCGCCGGTCTCGCCACCTGGATCGTCGGCCTGCTGGGCGGCTGGTGGCTCGCGGGACGCGCCATCCAGCCCATCGCCGCCATCAGCACCACCGCCACCCGCATTGCCGCCGGCAATCTGCGCGAACGCATCGACACCGCGGGCACCGACAACGAACTCGATCAACTCGGCCGGGTGTTGAACGACACCTTCGACCGCCTGCAGGAAGCGTTCGAACGCCAGCGTCGCTTCACCGCCGACGCCGCCCACGAGTTGCGCACCCCCGTCACCATCCTGCTCACCGAGACGCAGCGCGTGCTCAAGCGTCCGCAATCCGTCGAAGTTTACCAACACTCACTGCAGACCTGCCAGGACGCCGCGCAGCGCATGCGCCGCCTCACCGAGGCGCTGCTGCTGCTGGCGCGGCAGGAAAACGCCGCGCTCAATCCACCCGCCACGCAAGCCTGCGATGTGGCCGCCCGCGCCCGCGCCACACTGGCTTTGCTTGCTCCGCTCGCTGCCGAACGCGGTGTAACGCTGCACCCGCAACTCGACCCCGCCGTCTGCCCGGCCGATCCGGACGCCATCGACATCCTGCTCAACAACCTCATCGCCAATGCCATTCAGCATCATCATGCGCACGGCGGCACGGTCACGATTTCGACCCGCAGCACCGCCGCAGCCGTCGAGATCGCGGTGAGCGACGACGGTCCCGGCATTCCCGAAGCACATCTTCCGCGCATCTTCGAACGCTTCCATCGGGCCGACCAGGCCCGCACCGGCGGCACCTCGCACACCGGCCTCGGATTGGCCATCGCCCACGTCATTGTGAGCAACCATCACGGCACTCTCACCGCCGCCAATGCACCGGGCGGCGGCGCCGTGTTCACCGTCACCCTGCCACGTCCGGCGGCAATGTGAACGTATCCAGTTTCTGGATATTTTTTGCCGACCGCCGTCAGAGTCCGCCGCCCACCCGCAGGATTGCCCCCGTAGTGTAGGCCGCTTTGTCCGACGCCAGCCACGCCACCGCCTCGGCGATTTCCTCGGCCCGGGCGACGCGTTGCAGCGGCGCGATGGCGGCGACCCGGGCCGGACGATCCGCATTGCCCGCCCGCGCGTGAATCTCGGTGTCCGCGGTGCCGGCCTGCACGGCATTGACGCGAATGCCTTCGGGGCCGAGCTCCTTGGCCAACCCCACCGTGAGCGCATCGAGCGCGGCCTTCGAGGCAGCGTAGTGCACGTATTCGCCCGGACTGCCCAGCGTCGCCGCGATCGATGAGAGGTTTACAATCGCGCCACCAGCGCCACCGCCGGCCCGTGACATGCGCGCGATGGCGGCGCGAATGCAGTGCACCGCACCGAAGACGTTGGTGCGAAATGTCTCCTCCAGGACCGCGTCGCTCAGGGCCGCGAGTCGGGTGGCGCGGCCGATCACGCCGGCGTTGTTGATCAGAATCGCCGGCGCACCGAACTCGGCATCGCATGCGTCAAACATCGCCTCAACCGCCTGCGAATCGCCCACATCGGCCTGCAACGCCACCGCCTTCACACCCAGCGCGCGACAAGCCGCGGCGACCTGCTCGGCCCGATCTCGAGCGGATTGAAAATTGACGCAGATATCGTGGCCGGCGGCGGCGAGACGTTGGCAGATCGCAGCGCCGATTCCGCGGCCGCCGCCCGTGACGATGGCGAGATTGCCCATGCCTCCCTGTTTTCGACGACCCACTCGGCAGCGCAAATGCAAAGCCGTCTCCGCCCGCACAGTGCCGCCCACAAACCGACGGTGCAACGCTCCTGACATAGGGTTGTCACTCCCTGCGACTACAGTGGCGACCTCACCCGCCCCGAGCGGGCAATTCGCAACCTCCAACCCGATTCCCCTTCATCATGAATCCTGTCAACGCCCTCAACTGGTTCGAAATCTTCACCGCCGACCTCGACCGCGCTCGCGCCTTCTACTCCGCCATTCTCGATCAACCGCTGCAGCAACCCCAGGACACCACCGCCCCCATGGCCATTTTTCCCTGCGATATGGAAAACGGCATCGGGGGCTCGCTCACGCAGATGGATGACTTCAAATCCGGTCGCGGCGGCACGCTCGTCTATCTCAACGTCGACGGTCGTCTCGACGACGTCATCGCGCGGGTCGCCCCCGCCGGGGGCAAAATCATCAAACCGCGTTTCGCCATCCCGCCGCATGGGTTCATCGCCCTGTTCGAAGACACCGAGGGCAATCTCGTCGGCCTGCACAGCATGAGTTGAAAAACACAACCGCCGGCCGCCGGCGAACGCGTTTGTCTTCACGCCTTCGCCGGCCGCGAGAGCGCGGCGTGAAGCGGGCAACGCTCGACCGCGATCGCGCCGCCTTCGCGGTAGCGCGCGAGCAATTGTTTGGAACGCTGCGCCAATTCCCGGCGCACCGCCCGACGCTCGCCCTTTATCCGCGCAATGGTCATCGAGTCGTAGCCGGTGGTCTGATGCCGCAGCCAGGCGATCGTCGCCGCCTCGGCCCGCTCGGCGACGGGGATGCGTTGCGTGCGCGCCACCGTGCCACTGCCCACCGGGGTCGCGTGACGCGCGATGCGGTCGGCCAATTCGCGGGCCATCAGTTGGTAGCGCGGATGAAAATCCAGATAGGCCAGCACCGCGCCGCGGAAATCCTCCGCGTATACCTGCTCGGCCACCGCCCGCCGTTGGCGACCCGCCTCCAGTTTGCGTTCGTAGGCGGGATCGGCGCGTTCCGTCGCGAGCTCCGCCCGCAAGGCCGCAATGCGTTCGGCCGGCGCCCAGATGCCGCGCGAAAACCGCTTGCGGCCCTTCAGCTCGATCACCGTCCACGTCGGCCCGTCGGCCTTGATGCGCCGGCTCAACGCGGCGTCGCCGGGCGGCAGCAGCGCCCAGCCCGCAGGCACCGTCAGCACCGCACCGGCGGCGGACAGGACCTTGCCGGGCAGATTCAAGGGACGCACTTCCAGCGATTCGAATGCAGCACTCATCTTTCGAAAGACGGCCAGACAGACAGCCGTTCGCGCCACCGCCAAGATCGGAACCTTCCAGCGGCACGATTCACACTATTGCTCCAAATCCGTCCCGCCCCACGATTAACGGGATGGCGTCCGCCCAACTGGTTTTGCAATCGATCGAGTTCTCCCACCCCGGGATGACCACGCCGCTGTTGGCCGGACTCACGGTGCAGTTTCCCTTCGGCTGGACTGGCATCGTCGGGCCCAACGGAGCCGGCAAGACCACCCTGCTGAAGCTCGCCACGGGCGCGCTGCCCGCGCAGGCGGGTTCCGTGCAGCGTCGCGGACTCGCCCTCTACGTCGCTCAACGCACCGACGAACCGCCCGAGCTTCTGGAGGACTTTGTCTGGGCGCCTGATGCCACCGTCCTCAAGGCAAGGCTGCGGGTGGGCGAGGATTGGCCGGAACGCTGGTCAACCCTCAGCCACGGCGAACGCAAACGGGCTCAGGTCGCCGTCGCTCTCTGGCGGGAACCGGCGGTGCTCGCACTCGATGAACCGACCAACCACATCGACGCCGACGCCCGCCGCCTGCTGGAAAACACCCTGGGCGATTTTGCCGGCATCGGCCTGCTGGTGAGCCACGACCGCCGGCTTCTCGACTCCCTGTGCGAGCAATGCCTGTTGCTCGACCCGCCCTCGGCCGTGCTGCGTCCGGGTGGGGTGACCGACGCATTGGCCGAACAGGAAAAGGAGGAACGCGCCACCCTCCATGCCAATGACGCCCTGCGCCAGACCGAGCGCCGTCTCAAAGCCGAGGCCCAGCGCCGCCGCGTGGTGGCCGACCAAAAATCCGCGGCCATGCGCGGCTCGAAACAAAAGATCAATCCCAGCCACGATCACGATGGCCGGGCGCTGCGCGGCCTGGCCCGCGTGACCGGCAAGGACGCCTATGCCGGCCGCATGGTCGCGCAAATGAACCAACGGGCCGATAAAATCGGTCGGCAGCGTGCCGAGATCGCCGTGAAGAAGCGTTACGAAACCGGCATCTGGGTCGACGGGGCGTCGTTCCTGCCGCGCGACTTCCTGCTGCGCCTCCCGGCCGGGCAACTGCCCCTGGGCGACGACGGACGCAGGTTGCATTACCCCGACCTGGAGATCGGCGGCACCAGCCGCATCGCGCTCACCGGCCCCAACGGTTTCGGCAAAAGCACCCTCATCCGCCACATCCTCACCCATCTCCAGATCCCGGCCGACCACTGCGTGACCGTGCCGCAGGAAGTCTCCGCCGCGGCCTCGCAGGAATTGCTCGCCGCGGTCAAACGTCTGCCCAACGACGAACGCGGCCGCGTCATGACCACGATCAGCCGCCTCGGCTCGCGCCCCGCCCGGCTGCTGGAAAGCGCCCTGCCCAGTCCGGGCGAAGTGCGCAAGCTGCTGCTTGCCCTCGGCATCGTGCGTGGTCCGCACCTCATCGTGATGGATGAGCCGACCAATCACATGGATCTGCCCAGCATCCTGTGCCTGGAGGAGGCCCTGGTCGACTGCCCTTGCGCCCTGCTCTTGGTTAGCCACGACGAAACGTTTCTGGAAACGATCACCACGACGCGCTGGCACCTCACGCGCGATGCCCGCCAGGACGACACCCGACTGGAGATTCTCGCCTGAAAACTGCTCCCGCGGAGTGAGCCCGGTGGCCTGGCCACGTGGAGGCAACTGCGGTCGTCGGCAAGCGACGACCCGACACCCGTCCGTAGGGCGTTCGCTTGCGAATGCCGAGCAGTGGCGTGGCGGTGAAGCGGCATCCGCCCCACTCCGCCGCAGCCGGGCTTTGCAAGCAAAGCCCCTACAGCGCCCTTCATCGTTCTTCGTTCTCTTACTCGTTCTCGTTCTCGTTCTCGAAACAGCCCTCCGCCGGCCCTCTGGGAACGCCGAGCTCCCGCTCGGCCCCGTCTGCCGCTCCGCAACCCGTCCACCCCACTCCACCGCAACCGGTCGGCCTCATGTCATCCACACCCACCTGGGGATCGACCTCGTGTCGACCCGCCGTGCGTCAGCTTTTTCATTCGGGAAATTCACTCCGCATCCTCGCCGGACTGCATTTGGGTCAACAACACCGTCACCGCTTTCTCGGCCTCCGCGTAACGCTGCACTGCCGCCGCATCGTGGGCGCGCAGCCCGGCCGCCAGTTGCCGGTAATTGGCCAGCTTGAGCTCGAACACCCGCAGCAATTCATCCCGGTAGCGGGCGTGCGGCCGGCCGTCGGACAATTCGAGCGACTCGATCGCGTATCCCCATTCCTGATACAGCGAAACCATCTGCGTCTCGATCCAGTCCGCGACCTCCGTCTCGGCCGCGGCCTCGTTTCCACCGGCGATCAGGCGCTCCATGCGCGCATGCTGTTGCGGCAACAGTTTGTCTTCGCGCGCCACGAAATCCCCGGTGATCTCCGCCCAGGCGAAGGCGTCGCTCACCCGGTAGTCGTAGCGCGGCGTGGCGGCGACGCCGATCGCCGCCAGCACGGCCAGCGCCGCGAGACCCAGTTTCACCCGGCGACCCGATTCGCGCAGCCGCACCGCACGGTCGAGCGGGAGCGCCAGCAGTGCACCAAACACGGCCCCGCCCGCCAGCCCGCCGAGGTGGGCCGCGTTGTCGATGCCGGCATTGGCCGCGCCGTAGAGCACGTTGTAACCGACAAAAATCAGCGTGCTCTTCAGCATCGCGCGAAACACGCTTTTCGGGATGCCCTGCCGTTGCCGGACGGTGTAACCGAAGATCGCCCCGAAGACGCCGAACACCGCACCCGAGGCCCCCGCACTCCAGGAACCGTCACCATGCCAGCCGATGCTGGCAAAGCCGCCGGCGATCCCGCTGGCAAAATAGGTCAGGAGGTAGGCCGACCGACCGAGCAGTTTTTCCAACAGCCGGCCGGCCTGATAAAGCGCCCACATGTTCAGCGCCAGGTGCAGCAGCCCATAGTGCATGAACATGCTGGTGATCAACCGCCACCATTCGCCGTCGGTGGTGGCCGCGCCGTTGTTGGCGCCGTAGCGGATGTAGGGCTCCATGCTGGCGACATCGAACCAACCCGCGCCGAGCAGCCCCATGATGACGAAGACGACCACGTTCGCCGCCACGATGAACGTCGTCGCGGACGGCACTCCCGATTGCGGTCCGTTCGCAGCCGCCAACCGCGCCGCGAAATCAGCGGTTTCGAGGTGCGCCGCATCCTTCGTGTCCGGCAGCAGTGCCGCCAGTTCCTGCGCCGTGGCCGCATCGGCAACGAGAAATGCAAACGGCTGCCGGCGCGCGGCTGATTTTCCCTTGGGCGTTTTGAACCGCACCACGTTGTCCGCCACGTCGACGTTGGTGACGTCTTCCGCCCGCAATGTGAGTTCGCCGGGCCCCTGGGCAAACCAGCCGCGGCGGCGTCCCGCAAACGTGAAGCGTGAGCCGTCGCCGGAAATCGTCAGGCGCCCGCTGCCCTTGAAGTCCGCATTGGCAATCGACCGGGCAAAATCATCGAAGCGCACTTCCAGGGAAAAATCCGACGGCGAGGCAGGGGTCATGCGACAACGAGTAGCGTCCGGCCCGGCGGCGACGATGCAATTTTGGCAAAAGCCGTCCGCGCTCCTGGACGTCTTCCCTTAACCGGCCTGGTTCCTTTTCCAACGCGGTAATCACCGCCAAGCTCACCTTCCTTGCCGCCTCACCCGCAAGGTGAACGCCTGCGGGGTTGTTGTCATTTCCTTACCGCCTTTCTTGGCGTGCTTAGCGGCCTCCGCGGTCTTTGCGGTAAACATCTATTGTCGAACATAGGATGAAAACACCCGAGCGCGTTTAATCGAATTGCAGCCGCATTTTGTAGGGGTCGACCTCGCATCGACCCGCAGTGTGTCAGCCTTACCATTCCGGGAACCCTCGCCGATGCGGGCGCACACGAGGTGCGCCCCTACGATTCCAAGGCACGTAACCTTATTTCAAATGCGCTACCGCACGTCCGACGCGCGGCCGAAGATGGGCTGGCCGTCGGGACTCCAGTCGAGTGTCTTCACGTAGGTGTGCCGGTTCGGATCCCAGAGCGGATCGCCTTCGATCTCGGTGTAGTTGCGACAATGATACACCAGCAGATCGGTCCGGCCGCCTTCGGCCACGGTGAAGCTGTTGTGCCCGGGCCCGAACATGCTGCGTTCGGGCTCGCTGCGAAACACCGGCTCGGCCGACTTGATCCAGCTGGCCGGATCAAGCAGATCCGCATCCTCCGCGGCCTGCAGCAGGCCCATGCAGTAATTCTCGTCCGTCGCGCTGGCCGAGTAAGTCATGAAAACCCGGCCGTGGCGGATGAGCACCGACGGACCTTCGTTGACCAGGAAGCCGACTTTTTCCCACGGGTGCTCCGGGACCGAGAGCCGCACCGGTGGTCCGGCCAACGTGGCGCCATCGCGCATCGGCGCGATGTAGAGGTTGGAATTTCCCGCGATGCCCGGCTCCTTTTGCGCCCAGACATAATAGGTCACGCCGCGATGCGTAAACGTGGTCGCATCGAGGCAGAAAGTGTCGATGCCGGTGTCCACTTGCGTCGGCTGCGACCAGAGTCCAGCCAGCGGATCCGCGTCGCGGCACGCGATCGTATACATGCGATGCTGAAAGAGGTTGTCCTTGATTTCGCGCGAAGGCGCGGCGGCGAAGTAGATTCGCCACTCGCCGAAGACGTGATGAATTTCCGGCGCCCAGATCAACTCGCTCAAGGGACCGCGATCGGGTTTGCGCCAGATGTCGACCGGCACCGCTGTCGCCAGTCCGGCGATGGTCGCCGCGCGCCGCAGCTCGATTCGATCATAGGCCGGCACCGAGGCGGTGAAATAATACTGGCCGCCGTGCCGGCGAATGCACGGATCGGCGCGTTGCAGGATGAGCGGGTGAGGCGCGGGCGAACTCATGAAAAATCGGCACCGGGTTTCGACTCCACCAGCGTGGGTGCGGGCGTGAGTCCCACCTTCGCCGGCGATTCCAGCATGGTGCGGTAAAAGGCATCGGTGATGCGGTAGCGAAACATCAGCAGTCCCATCGCAAAATGGAATGCGCCGGGAATGACCGACAGCATCAGTGCGATGCCGCGCAGGGTGTGCGCCGCCTGTTCC
>CBINJL010000092.1:0-8502 GCA_966250925.1 uncultured Opitutus sp.
GGAATCGAGCTCGAATACGACGGCCGTTATCCGGCCATGTTCTGCTACAAGGCCAAGAACTACGCGCTTTTTGACGGCGAGAAGATCGTGCTGAAAGGGAGTGCGCTGCGTTCACGCGGCATCGAGCCCTACCTGAAACGCCTGAGCGACAGCCTGATTTCGCACCTGCTCGGCGCCGGCGGAGAATCGCCTTCCGATCTGGTGGTGCACTACCGCGAAGCGATCGCGGCGCAAAACACGCCCGTCGCGGAGTTGGCGAAGACGGAGATCCTCAGCCAGAATCCCGATGCCTACGAACGTTTCGTGGCTGGCGGCGGGAAACCGCGTCGCGCCTCGGCTGAGGTCGCGTTGCAGCTGTCGCCGCGGCCGCGGATGGGAGATCGGGTGAGCTACTATATTCTGCCGCGGCAAAAAGGCCAGACCAGCGACTGGCAGCGTGCGCGCGCAACCGTCGACTTCGATCCGGCCACGGCGCCGTATGATCCGAAGTATTACCTCAAGAAACTCGAAGACTGGGTGACGCGCTACGAATCGTTTCTCGATGCAGCGAAACTGGCGCCACCCGAGACGCAGGGCAGCTTGTTTTAAAACGCATCGATAGAGCAGTAGCCGTAGTTTTGCAGGAGATTTCCTCACCGCCTTTCTTTGCGGGCTTTGCGGCCTCCGCGGTCTTTGCGTTAAACATCAACTGCGGAACATAGGTTCATTCTGAAAAGTCGCTCCGACGCGGGCTGACACAAGGTCAGCCCCTACACCTCCCGAGGTCCGCTACTTCGCGAATGCGGCGTTCTTTGCGTAAAGCGCCATAGGCAATTATCCCTGCCGCATTCGTTTTACGGTCTGCACCAGTTTCAGGCCGTCGCGCAGGGTAACGTGCGAGCCTGCGATTTCCGACCACACGATGGGAATGTTGACGGTTTTCAAGCCATCAGCCTTTGCCGCCAGCAGCAGTTCCAGATCAAAGGCGTAGCCGAATTCAGTCCAGCCGTCGCGTCCGCGCCACCACGCCGCCGGAAATACCTTGAACCCGCATTGCACGTCGTCGGCGGCGAGTCCGAGTTGATCGCGCGCCCACCGTGCGAACCAACCGCCGCTGCGTTGTCGAAACCATCCGCGTCGGACGCGACGACTGTGGTCGTCATGGTAACGCGTTGCCGCCCACAGCACGTTCGCCTTCGTCTCGCCGGAAGCCAGCACGGTCTGCAGTCCGCGCACCACCTCGGCCGGCGGAATGGCGCCGTCCGCATCGACAAACGCCAACCACTGCGCTTCCGGGGCGGCGTAGTGCCAGCCCCAATACACGGCGCCGCCTTTGCCTTTGTGGCGGTCTACGCTCAGCATGGGTTTGACGATCGGATGCCGGGTCGCCACATCCGCCACCAGTTTGGCGGTGTCGCGTGCGTTTTCGGTCGGCGAACCGTCGTCCACGACCAGCACTTCGATCGGAAGTTCTGCAACGCCCAGAGCCGTCGCCAGCGGTTCCAGAAACGCCCCCAGACGCTGGCTTTCGCACCAGCAGGGCAAGACGAGCGCCATCTTCGGCGGTGGCAGCTGAAGGGCTTCGAACGCACCGCGACGCAAGAGGGTTCCCGTTGATGAAACGGCGAGCAGCGAGACTTCCGGTGCGTCGGCGAGCAACGTATACAGTGCTGCATCGGGCATCAGCAACGTAGCGGTGGAAAGTGCGTCGGCCAACCCGGCATCGGGCGCGAGCACCAGCGCCTGCCGACGTCCCTGCGTCGGGGCCGCGGCGATGATGTGACCGGGTTGAAATCCTTCGCCGGAAGCGCCCAGGGCAAACGGCGCCGGGAGGGAAACCTGCGGTGCTCCGGCAACCTGAGGCAGCACCAGCGTCCAATTGCCATCAGTTGAACTGGGACAACGTCCGTAAACCAGGACGCTCGATCCGCCGGCAACGAGCACGGCCGCCGGCACTTCCCACTCCCGCAGCAAGGTCGCCAGCAATTCAAGCGCAACACCCTTGCCGACGCCACCGAGATCGAGCCAACGCTGGCCTTCCAGTTTGGTCACCAACGCGGCCTGCGGGTCGATGGCGATGACCGGCCGCATGTCGTCTGGTGCAGGGGGCGTCAGGTCCGCGAGATGCGCGGGGCGCGGTTGACGTTTCGCCGTAATTGCGGCGGCGCCGACAAACGGATCGAAAGCCCCGTCGCTCGCGGCGGCGACTTCCAGGGCGATAAGCAGCGCCCGATACGTTGCGTCGTCGAGACGCAAGGTTTCCCCCGGCGCGGCACGATTGATCCGCGTCACGTCGCTGCCTTCACGGTAAAAACTCAGCCGGTCTTCGATGCGGTCGAGCAGCCGAAAGGCTTCTTCGGCAATGGTTCTCAAATCGCCTTCGGCGCTTGGAGCGAGATGAAGCGTAAAGCGCGTCGCCATGGCCTCGTGTTCGAACACGGCGAGACCATCCAGCGCGGGCAGCCGCACAATTGAATCAGGCGCACTCATGGTTGCGGCGGGAAACGCTTTTCCCAAATCCTGCGGTCGATGGCGATTTCCAGCATGACGTTGGGCCTGAGACCGACGTATTCAATTACTGGCGACGCCATGGCGGGCGTTGCCAGGTCGTCCACTTGACTGTCCCGGATAACTACATCCCAGCCGGTCGCCGTAAGTGGCGGGGCCGACTCGAAATAGCCGACCGCGGACATGTCGCGCAGATACCAAGGCAGGGGCCAGGCATGCTCGGGACTCACCACCGCGACGCGCAAGGGGCGGGCCGAAGACTCGGCAAGCTGCTCCAGTCGGTCCGGTAGCCGCAGAAACGCCCGTGGTGTCTGTTCATAAAAATACGGATTGCGCGCAGCGCCCGGATAACGATCAAGCGCCAGCCGACTAACACCGAAAGATGTGAACGCCGCCAATGCGACGATGGCCGAGCCCACCCAAACGAATCGTCCGTCGTGTTTCATGAACGCCGACACGACAATGGCGGCGAGCAGCACAAGACCGATCATCGGCGTAAGCAGCAGCCACGGGGTTTTATAGGGAATCAGACTGTGCAGCAAAAACAGGGCGCCGGTGAACAACGCGATGGCGCGGTGAGCCGGCGCCGCCGGACGAAACCAGCCGAACACCAGTCCGAGTGACCCCAGCAGCAGCAAGACCGTCTGGCCCCAGCGCAGATTGCCCTGCGGAATGACTCCGAGCGTAGTGAAGTAGTGCCATACTGGATACGCGTGAGTGCCGTCTCCGGTTCGGCTCAACTGCAGCGGATAGGTGCGGAACGCATCGAGCAAGCCGGCGGGATTCTGACCGAAGCTGGAATACAGCAACAGAAACGGAATCAAGAATCCGACCAATCCCCAGAGCAGGGTTTTGGCCACCGGTAACGTCCGCGACGGACGGCACGCGATCCAGACCGCACCGCAGGCCATCGCCAGATACACGGGCGCGATCTCCTTGGTCGTTTGGGCGAGCCCAACCAGGACGCCCAGCAGAAACGCCTCCGAACGATTGGCTTTGGCTGCTGCTCCGCATTTCAGCAGCAAGAAAAACGTGGCCCAGATAAAAAACGCCAACCAAGCCTCCTGCACAAAGTAGGTGTGGTAAAGCGTGCTGAGAGTTTCGAAGGCAAACAGCACCAAGGCCAACGCGCCGGTGCGCACATCGAGTCCAATGGTGCGGACGCCGAACCCGATCAAAACCAGCGTGGCTGCCCCGGCGACGAGGGAAAACCGGCGGGCGGCGCGGTCGTTGAAATCGTTGGCATCACCGCCGGTGAGTCGATGCAACGCGGCGGCGCCGTAATACAGCGATGGGCCGTGACGATCGAGCGGATCGTAGCGGTAGCCTTCGCCCTGCAGCAGATTCCAAGTCTGCCAGGCCTGCACGGCCTCATCGGCATGCAGGGGGCGGTTGTCGAGATGCGCCGCCCGCCAGCCGATCCCTGCCAGCAATGCGACGCACGCGATCCAAAACCAAACGCGACTACTTGGCAGGACGGCCAAAGACTTCGACCTCGATGTAGTGGTTGAGGCCGTCGGAAGTGTTGCCGTTGGAATAGAGGCGCACGTAACGGCCGGTGGTCTTGTTGCCGGGAATGAGGCGGCCGTGATTCTTTTCGAGATACGCCGGGTCCTTGCCGGTGCCCATGTTGGACGAGTTGTCGTGATCGTTGTTGAACAGCGTGGTCACGCCGCTGGCGAATTCAGGATCGTCGGAAACCTGCACGATCACATCGAGGTAGGCGCGGGGCTGAGCGTGATAATGCCACAGGCCGATGCCGTAGATCTCGGCGCGCTGCTCGAGATCGATCTGGACCCACTGCTGCATCTCGCCGAGCTCGACGTAGTAGCCATCCTCGGACTCCTTGTCGCCGTCGGTGACCATGTCGAGTTCCCCGATGATCGGCCACGAGTCGGAAGAGGTGACGGTTTTTCCACCGGCCAGATTGGTGACATCGTCCGGGACTGAAATTTCAGGCGCCGGCGTGTTGGGCGCTTCGAGATTGGTCAACTTGATCGGTGCCGGGGTCGAGGTGACCTTGGGCGGGGGGAATTCAAGTTCGAGTTTGGTCTCGGCAACGGACCATGAAGCGAGTGTGCAGGCGGTGAGGAAGATGATTTGTTTTTTCATGAGAATGAATGACCCACGGAATACACGGATTACACAGAAGCAGAGCGAAGGAATGGGCACTGATGGGGGTATTCCGTGTGTTTCGTGGGCAATAAATCAGGCCTTGAAGTCTTCGGGGGTGAGGTCGATCGCCTTGCGGGCTTCGACGGCGGGATTGACCTTGAAGATGGCCGCTTCGCTTTCGAAGGCATGCGCGGCATCGCAGTTAAGTTTTCCTTCACCGCGCACGGCGGCGAAGAAGTTCTCGAGGTGGGGCTGATGTAGGGGTTTATCCAATACGATCGGCAGTTCGAAGGCGACCAGCGGGGCGGTTTCGCGCACGTCGACGGTGGTCTTTTCCTTCGGCGCGGGCGCCGCCTCGGCGCGGCGGAGGTAATTGAGTTCGATCCACTTGTCCCAGTCGGGCGCGCGGTCCTCGCGATAGACCTTGGTGAGCGCGGGATTTTCGGAAATCTTCACCGAGCCTTCGTCGCCCATGAACTGCTCGAAATAACCGCCGCCTGCGCTGGTGGTGGTGAGCACCTGGTAAAAGGCGCGCACCGGCCCCTGTGCCGTGTCGTATTCGAAGATGGCCATGACGTTGTCATACCATTCGTGGGTGGTGTAGTAATCGACGCCGCCCGAGGCGATGACGCTCTTCGGTCCGGTGCCAAGGAACCAGGTGAAGATGTCGATTTGATGGGCGCCGAGATCGGAAATGGGACCGCCGGAAAGATCCTTGAACCAGCGCCAGTTGCGGAACTGGTGCATGTCCTTGAAGCCGTAGCGCTGGAGGGTTTCGGCCGGAATCTCGTAGCGATTGGGCCAGCCGAGATCCTCGGAAACGGCACGATTCCACTGGCCGTTGATGTTGGTGATGCGGCCCGGAATCTTCGCCTTGTTGATGATGTTGTTGAGCGCATGCAGGTAGCGCGGATTGCTGCGCCGCTGGTGGCCGATCTGCAGCAGCTTGCCGGTGTCGCGCATCGTCTGAACCATCGATCTGGCGGCTTCGGCGGTATGCGCCATCATCTTTTCGCAATACACGTGCAGGCCGGCCTTGAGGCAGAGGTTGGTGTGCGGCGCATGCCAGAAGTCAGGCGTCGCGATCACGACTGCATCGAGATCCTTTTCCTTCGCCAGCATGTCCTCGATGTCGGTGTAGCCGTTGGCCTCGAATCCGGCCTTTTTGAGGCGGTTCACCCCGTAGCGTTGGGAAAGTTCCCAGATGTCGCAGACGGCCTTGAATTGCAGGCCCGGGATGTTGAGCAGCGAGTCCAGCAGGACGCGCCCCTGAGCGCCCATGCCGACGAGGGCGACGTTCAGGGCGTTGCCGGAATTCTGCGCGCGCAGCACAGCGGGCGCGGCGAGCACCATGCCGCCGGCGGCCAGACCGGTTTTAAGAAAACCGCGCCGGGACCAGGGGGTGGAAAACGGAGAAAAATCGGAAGAGTCGTTCATGAAATGGGAGATCGTTTTCGGAGCCAATATTTCAGCGGGAGGCGGCTACCACTTGGGCAGCACCGCGAAACGGTCGTGCGGCACCAACCGCAGCGCGGCCACCACGAGGAGCACATGAATGCCGAGCCAGGCGATGCCGCCGTCCTGACCGATCAGGATCAGGCCGACGCTGAGGCTCGTATAGATCAATCCGTGCACGAGGAGGGTGACGCGCGGCGCGAGCCCGATCAGCAGGGCAATGCCCATCGCGATCAGCACCGGACCGAGCAAGGTGTCGAAAAGTCCGAGCGCCCAGCCGGGCAGCAGCGGCTCCTCGGCGAAACGGGAGGCGAGCGGCGCGGGCAGACCGTGGTAATGGTCGAATGAATACACCTTGCGCGAGACCTCGACCATGGCGCCGTTGATGTCGGGCTCGCCGAACTCGTCGAGCAGCGGCTGTTGTTCGGTGACTTTGCCGGCGTATTTTTCGAGGCCGGCCAGCAGGGCGCGCAGCCCGAGCCAGAGACGCAGCACCCAAAAGGCGAAGGTCGAGGCGAGATCAGAGGAAGAGGAAGGAGAGGGCATGGGGAACTCGGAGCGAAGAAATTAAAAACGCCGCAGCGACAGACGGGACGGGTGAAACAGTTAAACAGAACCCCGTCCGTCACCGCGCTGGAAATTCCAGCTTACGTAAACAGCCGGATGTCAGTAGAAGCCGGGGCGGTAGCTCTTGGTGAGGTATTTTTCAGCCGAGGGCAGGTTGGGAATCTTCATGTTGGCGGCGTCCCATTCGAGGCGGCGATTGGCCCGCACGGCGACGTTGCCCAGCAACACCGTTTCGGTGAACGGTCCGGCGTAATCAAAATTGGCGGCCGGCTGATAACCTTCACGGATGGCGATGGCCCAGGCTTCGTGATGGTTCGAGGTGGGCACGCGCGGCAGCGTCTTCGGCGGCAGATTGGGCGCGAGTTCGCGCATCTTCGTTTCCGGAAATATCCGCACGCTGCTGTTGTAGGTGGTGGAGAGCACGCTCGCTTCGCTGCCGACGATGAAACTGCCGCTGCCGTCGCGCGGGAGTTGACGACCTTCCTCGAATTCCGGCGGGAGCGTCGGGGTGAGACCGCCATCATACCACGTCCAGTTGACCGCGGGCATCTTGTCGCGGGCGGCAAATTCGAACTTCACCACCGAGCTGACCGGGCACGCGTGTTCGGTGTTTTTGGCCGAGAAAGCTTCCACCGCGGACGGCGCAGCGAGACCGAGTCCCCAATAGGCGGCGTCCATGATGTGGCAGGCCATGTCGCCGAAGGCACCGCAGCCGTAGTCCCACCAGCCGCGCCAGCCAAACGGCACGTAGACCGGATCGTAGGCGCGTTCCGGTGCGACGCCTTGCCACAGATTCCAGTCCAGGGTGTCGGGCACGACCGGCCTCATTTTGCTGTGATCGGGCAGAGCGAGTCCCTGCGGCCAGATGGGACGATTGGTCCAGCTGTGCACCTCGCGCACTTCGCCGAGCACGCCCGCCTCGATCCATTCGCGCAACAGGCGCGTGCCTTCGTTGCTGTGGCCCTGATTGCCCATCTGGGTAATGACGCCCGCCTTCTTGGCGGCGGCGGTGAGCAGGCGCGCTTCCTCGACGGTGTGGGTGAGCGGCTTTTCGAGATAAACGTGTTTGCCGTGCGCGATCGCCGTCATGGCGATGGGAAAGTGCATGTGGTCGGGCGTCGAAATCACCACGCCGTCGATCTTGTCGCCGAGCTGCGCAAACATTTCACGGTAGTCGCGGAAGCGCGGGACGTCGGGATATTCCGCATACGTTTCGGCGGCCCGGGCGTCGTCGACGTCGCAAAAGGCCACGAACGTTTCACCGGTCAGCGCCTGCACCGCATTGCGCCCCCGACCGCCGGCGCCGATGATGGCGATGTTGACCCGGCTGTTGGGCGCCACGTTGGACTGGCCGCGCATGATGGCGGGAAAGGCCGCCACGGCCGCACTGGCCAGGGTCGATTTTTGCAGGAAGGAACGGCGCGTGAGCGCGGAGGAGGTTTCCATTGGGGGAGCAGGTAGGTTTCAGGGTAGGAGAGCCAACCGGTGAGCAACGGTTGCAAACGGTTGCATACGCTGCCGGGCGCGCGTCGAAAGGCAATCCTCCGGCGCGCTCATCCAGATTAAAAGACGGTCAACAGGTTGAATCTTCCCGCGACCGACCGGCGGTCGTGCGCGGGTCAACTCCAGCTCAGGTCGTGACGCTGGAACGGCATGCTGCGCATCCGTTTGCCGGTGGCGGCGAAGACCGCGTTGCCGATCGCCGGCGCGACCGGCGGCAACACCGGCTCCCCCAGTCCCGTGGTCGGGAACGGCGTGCGATGAAAATGCACTTCGATCTCCGGCGGCACGTCGGGCAATCGCAGCATCGGGTAATCGTGGAAATTGCTCTGCTGCACGGCACCGCCCGCCACCGTGATTTCCAATCCCATCGCCGTG
>CBINJL010000093.1:0-8488 GCA_966250925.1 uncultured Opitutus sp.
GTCATACCCCAGCCTGCGCCTCCTCCCGCCCCCCCCCCAGCCCCGCATTTGCAATGCCCCTCCACGCTCCCGCCACCCCCCACATGTCACTCAATACGTGACAAAGGCCATCAGCTCGATTCCGCAGGAACAACACGCGGTCTGCTCCCCGTTTGTCACGTAATACCTGAATTCCGAAGTAAAGGCGCGTAGCCCGCTGCGGGAGCAGCGGGACTTTGCGGGCGGACAACACCACCCGTCCCTGTGCTTCCGCACAGGGCTACAACGAGGTTATTACGTGATAAATGGAAATATACGCCGCTGCACTGGCGGCGGCGAAGACGATGGCGTTACTCGCCCATTACGGTGACAACGAGACGGCGGCGATGCGGGGCGGCGCGGTGTTCCCAGAGGTAGATGCCTTGCCAGGTGCCAAGCAGCATCCGGCCGTCTCCCACCGGCACGACCTCGCTGGTGCGCGTCAGGGCCATCTTGATGTGGCTGGGCATGTCGTCCGGCCCCTCCAAGGTGTGCACAAAATCGGGATCGTTCTCGGGCACGAGGCGTTCAAGCCAGCGCTCCAGATCGCGCCGCGCCGTAGGATCGGCGTTTTCCATGATCACGAGGCTGCAACTGGTGTGCTGGCAAAAGACGGTCACGGTGCCGGTTTGCACCCCGCTGCGTCGCACGAGGGCGGCCACTTCGTCCGTCACTTCGATCGTGCCTTTGCCGCGGGTGCCGATGCTGAGCGTTTCCTGCAGAACTGCCATGCCCAGCAGGCAAGCTCGCACGGCATGCCCCGGCAATCTCCGAACGGTTTCAGATCCGACGGATTGATGATCAGGCGATTCATGCCTCGATCCTCGTCTTCTGGATATGAACCTCACATCAGGAACGCGAAGACCACTTTGGCGGGCTTCACGTGAAACCTATTTTCGTGGCACTTGGTATCAGACTCGTGAAACGGAGCAGAAAAGCAAAAACCCCGGCCGGATCTTCCAGACGGGGTTGAAAAAGAAGGAAGCAGCGCCAAGGCGACTCCGACAACAAACGGCTCAGAACTTCAGCGTCAGGCGGTCGCCTCCGGCCGAGAGCCGGCTCACCTGCTCATAAAGCAGATCGTCGTTGAGGCGGCGGGCGATGAGGGTGTGCGTCTGCGGCAGCTCAGCCTCATCACCGGTGTCGGAGAAGGCAGCTTCCGCGCCTTTGTAAGCAAAGAGCGGTTCACGCGCCGCGCTGCCCGGCAGGCTCACATCAGCCAACGGATCGCGACCAGGCGCAGTGGCGGTAAGTTGCAACTCCGGGCCGCCGAGGAGACGGACCATGCCGGGTTGTTCGCGCTTGATGGTGGCGAGGTTCGCCGCGATGGAACGGGCCGAAGGCGAAACCTCCTCGGTCGCCGGACGCGCCGTTTCGGTGGCGACACCGGCCCAGACGACGAGCGGAGAAATGGTCAACGGATCGGCGGAAACTTCCGGACCGGGAGCTGCCCGCGTCGCGACTTCGGTCGCATTCGCCGGAGCGGAGTCGTTGCCCGAGGCGGTGGCCGCGGCGGCGTCAAAACGATTCACCACCGGTGCCGGCGTGAGGGCCGCGGATTTCACCGCGCCCGCTGCCATGGCGGCCGGAGTCGGCGCGTAGGCAATCTCCAAGCCGGGCTCGCGGTATTCACGGAAAGACAGAAACGTCACGGCCAGCACGGCGGCGGCGCCCATCGGCATCTGATAACGGGAGAGGCCGACAAAGACGCGCGGCAGCACAAACCACCACCGCTTCGGCTCGATCGCGGCGGCGCGTTGGCGCACGTGCAGCTCGCGTTGAAAATCTTCCCAAAACGCCTGCGGGGGACGTTCGGCGCGCTTGAGGACAAACAGGTCGTCCAGAGTGATTCGAGTCTCGTCTTTCTTATCCGGCATCATGGGCGCAAGTAGGACTGTAATTCGGATTGAAGGATCTGTTTGGCGTAATGCAGTCGAGAACGCACGGTGCCCACGGAGCAGCCCACCACTTCGGCGATCTGCTCATGGCTCAACCCGTCGATTTCAAACAAAGTCACCACAGTGCGATGCTTGATAGACAGTTTTTGCATCGCCTCGTTCAATTTTTCCTGAAGCTCGCGAACATAGACCTCTTTGTCCGCCCCATCCTTATCCGTTAGCTGGGCAAGGAGTTCCGTGGTCTTGTCGTCTTCGTTGATCTTTTCGAAACTGAAAAAGGTGCGTAGCTTGGCCTTCCGCAGGTGGCTGAGAGTGGAATTCACCGCGATGCGATAGAGCCAGGTGAAGAAGGACGATTGCCCCTGAAAGCGATTGATCGACTGGAAGGCCTTGATGAAGGCGTCCTGGGTCAGATCGGCGGCGTCCTCACGGTTCGAGGTCATGTTGTAAACGACGCCATAAACCCGTTCGCGATAACGCATCACCAGCTGATCGAAGGCCCCTACCTCGCCTTTTTGCACCCGCGTGACAATCTCCCAGTCACTGTCCGCCTCCTGCTGGCGCTCTGCAGAGCTGACCAGCGATTTGCCGAGGACTTTGGAGACGACCGACATAGGCCGACACCCTGCAACCGGTTCGAGCCGGAGGCAATGCGAAAGGCAGATTCGGAGCGTCGGCGGCTTTCCGATCGTGTCCGTCAGGCAAATCACGCCCGACCGGACCGGGGCACAACATCGTCCCGAGCTTGTCACGCTCGCATCCGACCGTCACCACTTAGTTTTTCCTCCCGGTGCCTCTTCGTCGTCTCGCTCTTACCAAACCCTTTTTCACCCTCGGGGTGCTGCTGTTGGTCTGGCTGGTCGTCCCCACGGTGTTCAAACGTGTTGTCCGCGAAGGGTTTTACGAAATGCAGGCCCCGTTGGACGTCACCGCTTCCTATCTGCGCGAGTTGCAGGATTACTGGGCGCTGCGCACCCGCTCGAAAACTGATCTGATCGCGGCCTACCGCGACCTTGGCGGCGTCACGGCCAAATACGCCCACGCGGCGGAGGAAAATGCATCCCTGCGCCGCGAAATCGAACGGCTTGAGGGGCTGTTGCGGTTGCCGTCCTTTGACCACTATCGCTCCGAAGCCGCCCGGGTCGTGAGCCGCGATTTTTCCGCCTGGTGGCAACGACTCGTCATCCGCAAGGGCGCCAACTATGACATCCCGGTCGGCGCGCCGGTGATCTTTTCCGGGGGCGTCGTCGGGCGCATCGTCGAAGTCCACGCCACCACCGCCGTGGTCGATCTCATCAGCAGCCCGAACGTGCGGCTGGCGGCGGCATTTGAAGGCGACGACCGGCCGGTCAGTTATCAGGGCGGCGTCAATCCGCCGTTCACCCGCCCGCATGCCGTGGTGGAGTTTGCCCCGCTCGATCTCTACGCCACGCCGAACGCACCGCTGCAGTTGGTCACCTCGGGATTGGGCGGCGTGTTTCCGCGCGGACTGAGTCTGGGCACGGTGGTGCAACTGGAGCCCAGTCCCGACGGCCACTTCAAAACCGGCCGGGTGGTCCTGCACCCGCGACTCAACGAAGTCACCGAAGTCACCGTGCTGGTGCCGCTCGCTTCAGCCTCCACGCCATGACGTTTCGCCCCAGCTATCGCCGGCCGGTGGTCATTTTTGTCTGCGGCGTGATTCTCTTCGCGCTGGTGCGGCAGGCCAACCATGTCCTCGCGCCGTGGGGCGTTTCCCTGTGGTGCGGCGGTCTCGCGGTCGCCTTCCCCGCCCTGCGGCTGAGTCCACAACAGGGGTTCAACGCCTGCTTCCTGCTCGGCCTGCTGCTCGATGCGACTTCCCCCCTGCCCTTCGGCTGCAATGCCTTCCTCTTCGGCGTCGCCCAGCTCGCCATCGTGCGGGTGCGCAATCGTTTCGCCGCCGGCGAGGTGCTCACCGGAATCGCCGTGGCCTGGGTCGCCAATCTCGCCTGCTACCTGACCGCAACCTTTGTCGCGCTCGGCACGGCGGCGGAGCATGTATCCGGACTACGGATACTGACCGACCTGCTGTTTTCGCAGATTGCCGTCGGCCTGCTCGCGCCGTGGTTCTTCGCCCTGCAGGAACGCGCGCTCAACTTTGCCCGCATCGGCTTGCAGGACGAGCCGAGTGCGGCGATCTAGTGCCCCGCATGCCTGAATTCGGAACGACAGTCCCTGGTGGCACGATGGTGGAGACGCACACCCGGGCCAATCCGCGCCTGCAGTTTTTCTACCTGCCGATCGTGCTCGGCTTTCTGGTGCTGGCCGGCGGACTGATCTACCAGCAGGTGCTGCGCTCCGACCGCGCCAACGAAAAGGAAATGGTGCAAAACCAGCGGCGCATCGTCGTGCCCGGTCCGCGCGGCAACATCTACGACCGCAACGGCAAACTCCTCGTCGGCAACCGCCCGCGCTTCGCCGCCGTGCTTTATCTCGACGAGCTGCGCACGGAGTTTCGCCGCGAATACGACACCATCGTCAAAGCCTATCAGGAGGCCAACGACGTTGACCTGCCGTCCGTCCTCCAGGTCTCCGAAATCGCGCGGTTCACCGTGGTCGACCGTTATCTGCAGGAGGTCAACCAGGCCCTCGGTCGCCAGACCGAACTCAATGCCCGCGATCTGCGCCGCCACTACAACGCCAAGCGGATGCTGCCCTATACGCTGATCGAGGACCTGCAGCCCGACGAATACGCCCGCCTGCTGGAGCAATTGCCCGTCAACTCTCCCCTGCAGGTCTACACCACCAGCACGCGATCCTACCCCCACGGCGCCGCCGCCGCCCACACGCTCGGCTTCGTTTCCTCCGACAACGACATCGCGGTCGACGAGGAATTTCCCGGCTCAAATCTGCCGACGTTCAAGATGGTCGGCTCCCAGGGCCGCGACGGCCTGGAATCCCAGTTCGAAGCCAACCTCCAGGGCGAAGCGGGCGGCACTGTTTATCTCGTCGATCCCAGCGGCTACCAGGTCGAATCCCTCGTCCGCCGCCCGCCGGTGCAGGGCCACAATCTCATCACTTCGCTCGACATCGACCTGCAACTCGCCGCCGAGGAGCGCCTGCGGCAATACGAGATGGCCGGCGCCGCCGTCGCCCTCGACGTCAACACCGGCGAGGTGCTGGTCATGGCCAGCCTGCCCGACTACAATCTCAACGACTTCGCCCCGCGGCTATCGTCTGCCCTCGCCGCCGACATCAATGCCCGCGGCGCCTGGCTCAACCGCGCCGTGCAGGGGCTCTACCCGCCCGGCTCCGCATTCAAGATTCTCGTCACCCTCGCCGGCATGCGCGCCGGCACCATCCACGGCGACACCGAGGTCAATTGCACCGGATACTTTCGCGTCGGCCGACGCCAGTTTCCCTGCCACGATGGCCACGCCCATGGCCTGATCCAGCTCCACACCGCGATCGCCAAGAGCTGCAACGTGTTCTACTACGATCACGGGATCGAAACCGGGGCCGATGCCATTGCCGCCGAGGCCCGGCGTTTCGGTTTTGGACAGCCCACCGGCTTGACGCTTCCACACGAAACCAATGGTTCCCTGGTGCCTGATCCGGCCTGGAAAAAGGAACGCTACGGCCAGAGCTGGGTGCCCGGTGACACGGCCAACTTCTCCATCGGACAGGGTTACATGTTGGTCACTCCGCTGCAGATGGCGTCGTTCATCGCCTCGGTCGCTCGCGGCCAATCGCACACCACGCCTTACATCACCCACGATCCCGAGCGTCCCATCCAGCGCACCGCCCCGCTCGGCATCGCTCCCGCCGACTACGCCGCGCTTATTGCCGGGATGGAGGAGTGCACGATTTCCGGCACCGCGCGCGCGGCGTTTTCCGCCCGCACCAAGATGGATATTCCGGGCCTGCGGGTCGCCGGCAAAACCGGCACCGCCCAGAAACGCACCCCCGAAGGCACGATCAACTTTGCCTGGTTCATCGGCTTCGCGCCGATCGAGCGTCCTCAGGTCGCCATCGCCGTCATGGTCGAAGGCGACAAGCCGGGCGAGGAAACCGGGGGCGGCACCTATTCGGCGCCGGTTGCCCGCGACATTCTCGCCAAGTGGGCCGAAAAACACCCGAACCTCATCCCGCCGCCACCCGCCGCCCCTGCTCCGACCACCGCCACCGCCGCCGTCGCCAGGCCGGCCGCGCGCTGAACGCCGCCCGCGTTTTCAGCTCAGGCGTCGGCTGTCGCACCGAGCGCATTCAAGCGTGCCACCGCTTCGAGTGCGGCGCGTCCGTTGTGATACGGACACTTCCAGAAGCCGGCCTTTTCAAAGGTGGCAATAACATCGCCCGCTCGCGTCACGCCGCGAAACCACTCGCCGTCTTCGCGATCGATCAGGCGCGTTTCAATGAAGTCCCACAACGCCAGCGCCGCGGCCAGATACTTGTCGTCGCCGGAGAGTTGCGCGGCGTTGAGAAACCCCACCATCCCCTCGGCCTGCGGCCACCATTCCTTGCGATCATCGGTCACACCCGTGGGGCCGCCTTCGTTGAAAATCGCACCGTCCGCGTCGACACCTTCCGCCAATGTCACCTCGGCGATGGCCATGATCTTCGGTAACGCCTTCGCCCGCAGTGAGTCGTCGCCGAGCGCCTGCACCGCTTCCCACAGCAACCAGGAAGCCTCGATGTCGTGACCGTAGGAAATGCGTTGCGAGGTCGGTTGCCACTCCGCGGTGAAGAACAACCCGAGATGATGTGACGCCGGATCAAGCACACGCTCGAGCATCACCTCAACCAGCGCATGCAACGCGTCCCGCACGCGTTCATCGGGCCATACCCGCCAGAGATTCGTGTAGGCCTCCATCACGTGCAGGAGTGTGTTCTGCGACTTGGGATCGTTCTGATCCACCGCGCTCAGCCGCATGTCCGCGATCGGCGACCAATCCCGGTCAAAGGCTTCAAAATAGCCGCCCTGAGTCGCATCGCGCGCATGAGTTTCCAGACATTCAAACACCGCCTGCGCATGCGCCAGCGGTTCGGCCAGTCCCGTCGCACGATGATACTCCGTCAGCGCGTAGATCGCGAACGCCTGACCATAAACCTGCTTGCGTGTGCGTTCCGGCGTATCGTCGGCGTGGATCGACCAGAAGTAACCGCCGTGTTCGCGATCAAAGAACCGCGCCTGCAGATCGCCGTAGGCCAGATCGGCCATCGCCCGCAGACTGGGATCGCCGTAAAGCGGCAGCGCAGCAGAATAGGTCCACAGAATGCGACTGGTCAGCAACGCACCGCGCGGTCCGGCGTCGTCGATGGTCAGCTCATGATCGAGCCTGGCGTGGAACGTGCCACGGGCCCTATCGGCCACGCGATCGATCCAAAACGGCAGGATGTTGCACCGCAGATCATTTTCAATGCGGTCGCGGTAGTCGGCAAGCTGGCGGGGATTCATGGGGACCCGGCAGCGTTCTTTCCGGTGCCGTCCGCGTCAAAGCGGTTCTCTGACACATTCTTGTTCCTCACTTGAGGATTCTTGCGCGGCCACAAAGTAGCGGGAGCATCCTGCTCCCGATTGCCTCACTCAGAGACGCCAAACCCGACCACAAAACGGGAGCTGGAAACTCCCGCCACTTTGCAACCACTACAATCCGCGCAGGAAATTGAACGCACGATCGGGCTGACCGGGCAGCGCCTCGTGTTCATAATCCGGATACAGCACCATTTCCTTCGCACAGGTCAGGCGATTGTAGGCGGCAAACTGCGTGCTCGGCGGGCAGATCCGATCCATCAGTCCGGTAAACATCAGCACCTCACCGCGCACCCGCGGCGCGAGATGCTGCACGTCGATGTAGCCGAGCTTGGTGAAGATCTCCTCCACTCGCGCGTGGCATGGATCGAATTTGCGCAGGAAATAACGCAGCTCCTCGTAGGCGCCCACCGCCAGATCGAGATCCCAGACGCGGCGGTAGTCACAAAGGAATGGATACATCGTGGCCGTCCGCTTGATCCGCGGTTCCAGTGCCGCGCAGGCCAGCGCCAGTGCGCCGCCCTGTGAACCGCCGGTCGCGCCGACGCGATCGGCGTCGACTTCGTCGAGCGACATCACGATCCGCGCCAGCAGCACCGTATCCAAAAAGATGGCACGATAAAGCAGGCGCGCCGGATCAGGATCATCCAGTCCGCGCACGATGTGCCCGCGCAGGGTCATGCCGCGCGCGCCGCCGGCATCGTCGGAACGTCCGCCTTGGCCGCGGCAGTCCATCGCCGCCACCGCAAAACCCGACGCCGCCCACCCCAGCGACTCCAGCCAGTCGCCGCTGTGATGCGAGTAACCGTGAAACTTCAACACCGCCGGCAGCAGCTCGTCGCGCGCTTTCGGCCGCAGGTATTTCGCGTAGATCCGCGCGCCGCCCAGGCCGGTGAACCACAGGTCGAAGCACTCCACGCCGGGCGCGGCCAGTTCGTGATTTTGCAGCAGTTCCGGTTTCGGGTCGTGTGCATCGAGTTCGGCCAGCGCCGCCGCCCAATAGGCGTCGAAATCAACCGGACACGGATTCGTGCCGGTGTAGGTTTGCAGCGCGGAGAGAGGCAGATCGAAAGCAGGC
>CBINJL010000094.1:0-8428 GCA_966250925.1 uncultured Opitutus sp.
GGCGGCGTTGAAGGCGATGCGCCAGTTGGGCGTGGGGTTCGCGGTCAGTTCGAACTCGTAACCCTTGGTCAACGTGTCGGCGGTGACGGCGAAGTTGGCCGGAGCGGACGGCGCATAGGTCGTCACGCGACTGGTATCCGACGGCGTGTAGGCGCCGGGATTGGCGGCAAACTGCGAACGGGTGCCGAGCGTGCTGAGCTCCTGGGGCTGGAAGTTCCAGGCATCGAAGAAGCCCTTGTCCTGCATCCAGGCCTGGATCTCGTTCCAGCCGCTGATCATCGCGTCCTCGAGCGCGAGTTCCTCAGGGGAATCTTCCGCCACGTGGTAGGGCAGGCTGGCGTCGCCATCGATCGGGAACGCGTTGGAAGCGCGGTTGCGGTAGCTGGGCTGATTGATGGTGCCCCAGTCATAGGCGCCGAGATCGTAGAGGAACACGTTGCGCCAGGAGAGACCATTGGAGATGGTCGAACCGATGCCGCCGGAGCCGAGGGAGCTGTTGGCCAGCTTGACCTCGGATTCATACTTCACGGCGCGCAGGCTGAAGCGGCCATCCTTGGTGGAGAGCAGCACGCCGTAGTCCTTGGTGTCGCCGCTCGGGTTGTCGATCGGGTTGCCGTAGATGTCGTTGCGCACGTTGCCCACTTCGAAGTTGGAGGACTTGTTGTAGGTCAGGCTGACATTGAGCGGGAGGGGATCGCGATCGCCGAGGAGGCGGTTGATGTGCACCACGATGCCGCCGCTGACGGATTCATCCGAGAGGATGCGGTTCGGGGCGTAATCGACGGGCAGCGAGTAGTTCTCCGGTGAGAGGTCATAGACGCCGCGGTAGCTGCTCTTCTGCGCGGTCACGTCGCGGCTCTTCACCGTGTCTTCGCGCCAGCCGAGGGTCGGCACGATGGCATCGTTCCAGAGGAAACCCTGCCAGGAAACGGCGGTGGATTCGGTCTCGCGCTGGGAGATGCGGGCACTGGTGATCAGGCGCGGATCGGCGCCGTTGTCGTAGCTCCACAGGGCGATCGGTTCGTAGCGCCAGCCGACGTAGTTGTCGGGATTGGAGTTCTGCTGATACCCCGTGTCCTGCGGCGGCTCTTCGTTGAACATCGGCGCGTAGTTGGCGGGGATGGTCCACGGCGCGTTGTAGGCCACACTGGAGTTCCAGGTGGAGTCGAACACATTGACGGCGCCGCTGTTGAGGTCGACGTTGCCGGTGATGCCGGGGAGGTTGGCACCCGCGGCGGAGCCGGCGCCGAGGAGGGAGTCACCGAGGTAGATCATGCCGACGGGCACGCGGTCGGTGAACGGCTGGGAGGCACCGTCGCCGCCGAGGGCGAAGGCGGCCCAGGCCTGGTCGTTGGCCTTGCGGTTCCAACCGCGGCGTTCGAAGACGAAGTCCTCTTCGCTGTAAACGGCGTTGAAGCGATGTTTGCCGAGCAGCTTGGTGAGGAAACCGTCCCGTTCCATGAAGTCGGAGAAACGCAGCTCGCCGAAGGCGGAGGCGCGGTAGTATTCGCGCTCGCTGATCGAGATCGAGCCGGAGCCACCGGCGTTGGTCGTGACGTAGGCGCGGCCGACGTTGGGGTTGGCCGTGAGGTCGTCCCAGCTTTCCATCACGTCGACCGAGATGGTCGGGGCGCCGCCGAGCAGGTTTTCGCCGGAGGTGGTGTAGTCCTGCTTGTCGTAGCTGAGCTGGATGCCGACGCGGTCGTTGAGAGCGGTCTGGGAGATGTCGAGGTTGTATGCATCCCATTCCGCGGCTTCCCACTTCGTGTCGCCGTCGATGAGGACGTCGTAGAAGTTGAAGATACCGTCATCCGTCATGTATTGGGAACGATACTGGCCGTAGTTGGCCAGCGGCAGGCCCAGGGCGGCGGCGACGCCGTCGAGCGAACCGACGTTGGTGAACGGCGTCGGATAGAGGCGACCGGCGAGACCGTCGGAACGGCTGCGGACGGTGCCGTCGGGATTACGTGCGCCGTTGTTGATCGGACCCGCGCGGGCGTCGAGCACGGCGCCGGTGCTGCCATCAATCAACCAGAACGGCTGCTGAGCATTGAGACCGCCACCAGAGAACCACGGGTTGTAGTTGTCGCCGCTGGCGTTGAGGTAATTGGCAAACGCGTCGTAGGGATCGGACACGGTTTGCTGATTGAGGCCGCCGAACGGATTGCTGTCGGAGACGACGTCGGAGCGGAACCACGGGGACACGGAATCGCGCGGCGGCGTGATGCGCGGGCGGTTGGCATCGACGTTGCCGTTCTCATACTTGAACTTGATGCTGGTGTTCGCACCTTCGCCGAAAAGCTTCGGGTCGAAGCGCACGGCCACATAGGCGCGCTCGTCGTCTTCGAAGGCGGGTTCCTGCTTGAACTTTTCGTGGTCCCACAGGCCGGCCACGCGCACGGCGAGGACGTTGTCGATGATCTCCTGGTTGACGTTGAAGCTGGCACGGGCGCTGCCGTAGGAACCGACGCGCAGATCCACACGACCTTCGTCACGGAAGCTGGCGTTGGACAACGAGGCGTTGATGATGCCGGCCGGTTTGCCGAGACCGAACAGAATCGAGTTCGGGCCGCGTTGGAGGTCGACGCGGTCAACGTTGTAGGCGTCCCACGGAATGTCGGAGACGAAATAATCGCGGGTGTTTTCCGCCGCGCCCAAACCGCGCACGCGGTTGTAGGTGCTCGGGTTTTGCAGGCGGCCGCTTTCGTCGAGACTGGTGGCGTTACCGAGGCCGGTATAGGTGCTGTAGGTGCCGGAGACTTCGGTGTTGGTGGTGTATTGCAGCAGGCTGGTGTTGTCGGTGGCGCCGATGTCCTGCATGAACTCCTTGGTCACGACGGAGATGGCGGCGCCGACATCGCGCAGATCGGTGCGGATGCGGGTGCCGGCGAGGGTTTCAGTGGCTTGGTAGCCATTGTCTTCCTCGGCCGCGACTTCGAAGGGCGACAGCACGATGATGTCTTCGCTGTCGGTGGGATCGGTAGGCGCAGGGGCAGTCTGCGCCGGAAGGGAGCACGTGCCCGCGAGGGTCAACGCGCTCACCAGGATGGTGTTGGGTCTTATGAGTTTCATTCCGGTAGTGTGGCGTTCTTCCGGCGCATGGGCGCGGAAGCCCGATCACAGATGGGGGTTAGGGGACGTTGGCGGGCGGCGGATGCAGCCTTCCAACACGGAATGAGACGAACACTTCCGGGATTTCCGTTAGGAGGTTTTACGGAAATGTTAATCGCCGCCGGCTCACGTCGGAGCGCGGCCGGATCGCCGGCTTCGTTTACGGCCGGCGCGTGAGCACGAGATCGTCGCCGCGGACTTCGGCGTGGACCTCAAATCCGACGTCAAGCAGGCGCACGAAGGCCTCAACGTTGTCGGCTCCGATGGTCATCTCTGCGGTGGCGGGATCTTCGATGACGAGTTGTCGACTGTTGTAGCGATTGAGTTCGGCGATCACGTCGCGCAGCGGCATGGCGGTGAATTCCAGCCGAAACGATTGCCAGGCCAGTGCCGCTTCGATCTGCGCGGGCGACAGGTCGGTCACGTGGACGGCCGGGCCGTCGATCACGGCCTGCTGGCCGGCCACGAGATGAGGCAGCGTGGCGGCGGTCGCGGTCGCCACGGTGGCGCCGAGCTGGACCTGGCCCTCGGTGACGAGCACCGCGACGCCGCGCGGAGCCAGAGTCACATCAAACGCGGTGCCGACCGCGCGCACGGTGTAGTCGCCAACGGTCACGACGAACGGTCGCTCCGGATTCTTGGCCACGATGAAGTGCGCCTCGCCGGCGAGCAGATGCACGTTGCGCCGGGCCGAAGTGAACTGCACATCGATCCGCGCCTCGGCGTTGAGTTCGACGCGGGAGCCGTCCTCCAGCGTGAGCCGGCGCGGTCCCGGATGCATGATGACGTTGGCCGATTCCGCCGGTTCGGGAAACAGATGCGGCCAGAGCAACCCGCTGGAGACGACCAACGCGGCGGCGGCGGCGAGGGCAAAGCGGCGGCCGAACCGGTGCCAACGCTGGCGTTGCCGACGGGGTCGCAGCAGGTCGGCGTTGGGTTGGGCGCTGTGGGCGGGATTCCACTGGCGCAACGCGTCCAATCGATCCCATGCGCGGGAAAGGCGGGCAATCTCGGCGCCATGCGATGGATCGGCGCTCAACCATTGCAGGTATTCGTCCTGCTCGGCCGGAGTGAACCCGCGGTCGCGGCGGGACATCCATTGGGCGGCGGCGGATTCGGGCGAAGAACTGGCGTCGTCGGGAGCGGCCATAACGTTACGGCAACCCCAGGTGGGCGAGAAATTGGGCGCAGCGGCGCATGCCGTTGCCGACCTGAGCCTCGACAGTGTGTTCGCTGATGCCGAGGTGGCGGGCGATCTCCTTTTGGGAAAGGCCGTAGATCTTCCGCAAGGTCAGCACCTGGCGGCATTTGTCGGGAAGAGACTGGATGGCTTGGGTCAAGAGTTCGAGTTCCTGGTCGCGGGCGGCAGCCTCGGAGGGAGACGGCTCACTAGCGTAGACGGGCAACTCGGCGATTTCCGCTATGGAATCCATCGGCACGATGCGTTGGCGGCGGATTTGGTCGATGGCAAGATTGCGCGCCGTGGTGAACAGCATCGCCTGGGGCGAAGTGACGTGGCCGAACACCCGTTCGCGCCAGACCCGGGTGATGGTTTCTTGCACGATGTTGTCGACATCGGAGATCGACGGGTAGCGTGCCTGCAACCAGCGCCGCAGCGGCTCGGAGTGAGCCACCAGTTCTTCGCGAAACCAGCGGTGTTTGTCGGGAGCTTGGGGCATGAACGCGGGGAAGCGTGGCAGGAAGGCGGTGCGCCGCGGGTGAGCGGCGGCCGGATTTTTGCCAACCCTGCGATGGATGCGAATGGCCGCTTGCCATGGCAAGGGGTGTGGTCGTTCTAACCCTTGAACCGATACGCCATTTCTTTGCCATGACCGCCATCGTCCATCTCACCCGTGAACAACTCGAAGCCAGCCTGCCGCACCTCGCCGCCGCGCCGGCCGAGCACGGCACGTTGGAAATGATCGTGCGCCGGCCCGCCACGGATGCGCGAGAAGTGGTGTCCGAGGCCGAGCTCTCGCTCGACGGCGGACTGGTGGGCGACAACTGGGCGCAGGGGCGAGCCAATCGCGATTGTCAGTTGACGCTGATGAATGCCCGGGCCGCGCAACTGGTGGCGCAGTCACGCGACCGCTGGCCGCTGGCAGGGGACCAACTCTACGTCGATTTCGATCTCGGCGCGGCCAACCTGCCACCCGGCACGCGACTGGCGATCGGTGACAGCGCCGAAGTGGAAGTGACGGCGGAGCCGCACACCGGTTGTTCGAAATTCGTGCAACGCTACGGTCGCGACGCCATGGTCTTCGTGAATTCGCCCGCCGGCCGCGCGCTCAATCTGCGCGGCATCAACACCCGCATCGTGCGCGGCGGCATCATCCGCGTGGGCGACGCAGTGCGGAAAGTGGCGTAATCCCGGCGGCCCGGGAACCGATTTTCACACCAAGGCCGCAAAGATCGCAAAGGATTGAAATTAAGGATCTTCGCGATCGCTGCGTTTTTCGAGTGAAGTCCGCAGGGCTGGGGATGTTAACGATAGAAAATCGCCCGCCCGAGCCGGTTTCATCTGTCGCACCTCTACCGGAAGCGCCTTTGTCACGTAATACCTGAATCCCGGGGTTTTTGTAGCCCTGTGCGGGAGCGCAGGGAGGGGCGGTGTCGTCTGCAGCGTAAAGTCCCGCTGCTCCCGCAGCGGGCTACAACACCTCTACCTCGGCATTCAGGTATTACGTGACCAACAGGGGCGGCTGGAATAGCCCACGGGCCGGGGGCTCAGCGCACAGTGCGCAGTTGCACGCTGTCGATGAAGCGGTCGTGGGTGAGAATGTCGGTGGCGACGATCAGTTTGTCGCCTTCCTTGACCCGGCCTTCGCGCAGGAGGAGGCGGATGGCGTTGTCGACCGTGTCATTCGGATCGGAGGCGAGCGGCATGACAAACGGTTCGACGCCGCGCAACAGACGCAGGTGGCGGAGCGTCTGCACCGAGTTGGTCATGGCAAAGATGGGCGCGCGGGCCGGGCGCAGGGCCGACAGTCCGGCGGCCATGAAGCCGCGGCGGGTGAAGGTGAGCAGCGCGCTGTCGGGCAATTGGTTCGCGAGGTGCACGGCCGATTGCAGGACCTTGACCTTTTCGCCTTCCAACTGAGTCGGTTGCTCAAAAACCAGATCGCCTTCGGCCTCGATGCGACGCGCGACGCGGTCGAGGGTTTGCACGCATTCGAGCGGATATTTTCCCACCGTGGTTTCGCCCGAGAGCATCACGCAGTCGGCTTCCTCGTAGACGGCGTTGGCGACGTCGGTGATCTCGGCGCGCGTCGGCACGGGCGAGGCAATCATCGATTCGAGCATGTGGGTGGCGATGATGACGGCGCGGCCACGGTTGAAACAGGCGCGCACGGCGCGACGCTGGATGACGGGCAAATCCTCCAACGGGCACTCGATGCCGAGATCACCGCGGGCGACCATCAGCGCGTCGCATTCGCGAATGATATCGTCGAGGTTCGTGATGGCCGACTGATCCTCGATTTTGGCGATGATGCGCGCCTTGGATTCCTGTTCCCGCAGGAAGTCGCGCAACGTCACGATGTCGCTGCCGGAGCGCACGAACGACAGCGCGATGAAGTCGACGCCTTCCTCGATGCCGACGAGCGTGTCGCGACGATCCTTTTCGGTGAAGGCCGGCAGGTTGACCTTGATGCCGGGCAGGTTGATGTGGCGGCGCGAGGTGAGTTGACCGGTGATGAGCACCTTGCAGCGGATGCGACGATCGATTTTTTCGAGCACCTCGAAACGCATCAGGCCGTTGTCGACCAGGACAATGTCGCCGACGGAGATGTCGTTGATGAGGTCCTCGTAATTGACGCCGACGGAGCGCACTTCCTCGGGACTGTCCTTGGGCCCGCCGGGGCGCACGGTGAAATCGAACACTTCGCCGGCCTTCAATTCGATCGGCGCCTCGACGTCGCCGGTGCGGATTTCCGGTCCCTTGATGTCCATCATGATGGCGATTTCACGGCCGACCTTTTCGGAAATGCGACGGATGCGGCGCACGATCATGCGCGTCCACTCGTGGCTCGCGTGGGCCATGTTGAGCCGGGCCACGTCGGCCCCGCCGGCAATGAGACTTTCGAGCATTTCCTCGCTCTCGGTCGCGGGACCGAGGGTGAAGACGATCTTGGTGCAACGGGTGGAGCGTGCTGCCCTGCCGGCAACGGGGAATCTTATATCGGAGGGTGACAATCCGGTTTCCCGTCAAGGACCGTGCGAGGCGTGAGGATTTTGAGTATTACAGAAGGTAACGAAGAGAACGAAGCCACTCCGGCTGATTCTATTTTACAGGAGAAAAGAGAGGGAAACAGAGCGCTTCGTTCTCTTCGTTCCCTTCTGGAAAACCCTCCGTGCGCCGCCGCGCCGTCTGCGCTCAGGCGAGGTCCAGCGTCGGTGTGCCTTCGCCGGGGCCGACGATGGAAAAGGCGCACGACGCGAGGCGGGTGCGCAGGCCGGCGATGGCGGTTTCCACCGCTTCGAGACTATTGCAGTCGCGCGAGAGGTGGGTGAGGCAGATGTGGCGCCAGCGTGGACTGGCAATCTCTTCGAGGATGGCGCGGCAACCGTCGTTGGACAGGTGACCGTGGCGGCCGGAGATGCGTTGTTTGGTCGACCACGGCCGGCGGATGTCGGCTTCGAGCAGGCGCGAACAGTGGTTCGATTCGATGGCGATGAGATCGACCTCGCGCAGGCGCTCGCGCACGTGGCCGGGGATGTGGCCGAGGTCGGTCAGCCAGGCGAGGACACGGCGGGGCGAAAACAAGTCGCCGTCGTTGCCGGTGGCAAAGGTGAACCCCACCGGTTCCTGGGCGTCGTGCGGCACCGAAAAGGCGTCGATCTCCAGATCGCGAAAGCGGAATCGCGTGCCGGTTTGAAACATTTGCCAGCTCGGCCGTCGGCTGAGTTTGGCGCCGATGGCGCGGGCGGTGGCGGCATTGGCGAACAGCGTGACGCCGGGGTGCTGTTTGAGCACGGCGTCGAGGCCGCTGGTATGATCACCGTGTTCGTGAGTGATGAAGACGGCGTCGATGGCGTCGAGGCGGGTGCCGGCTTCATGCAGCATCTGGACAAGTTTGCGGCCGGAGAATCCGGCATCGATCAGCACGCGCGTCGATTCGGTCTGCAAAAGGGCTGCATTGCCCGCGCTGCCACTGCCAAGAATCCGAAACCGCATCGCCATGATGAGCCCGATGAAGGCGCCGGTGACGCAACGGGCAAGGGGTTTTCCGGCTGCGGCGGCAGGTTTCCTCTGCGACGTCGCTCAAGTCGATCAACGCCCGGTTCGGGCACAACGCGGGTGACGCGGTGCTCATCG
>CBINJL010000095.1:0-8374 GCA_966250925.1 uncultured Opitutus sp.
GAAGCGCTGATGGGTGCGATTGAACCAAACCGAAAAGCGCTGTTTGAGCAGTTTCACGAATCCCGACACATCCCCCATCATCGCGAGTTGGCGCTCACGCCACGCAACGGCTTCAGGCTCTGCGGGCTGGGACTTGAGCCGGTCACGGATCACGTCAATCTGGGCCGACTGGTAACGGGTCGGCTTCGGGTAAAGCACGGCGTAGCGGCGGAGCAGCTCGGCATCCGCGAGTTCCTCCTGCTGTGGCACGCGCAGGAGAACATGGAAATGGTTATCCATGATGGCGTAAGTGATCACTTCAACCCCACAGTAGTCGGCGATCTGCCACATCTGTTTACGCAGCACCTCCTTCGCGACGGCGTCGAACAGATGTTCCCCGTTCACCGTGCGGGACATCACATGGTAAACTGCCGAGCGCGCCCGCGCATCCAATTTGATTCGAGCCTGCCGCATCCCCCCATCCTGCCTCACGTGTTTCCCTTCGCAATCAATTTTAACCTGTCCCTTATTAGTTTTTGCGCGACGTCGATGGGGAGACTGCTTCAGGCTGAGGACCATGCGTGTCTCTTTGCCGCCCCAGGTTCGAATCTACGGCGCCTTCTATATCTATGCACTCGCCATGGGCGGCCTATATCCCCGGATCGGTGATATCCAGACCGCCATGGGGGTCGGCGAGTCCGCCCTCGGACTGGCCTTGATCGGCACCGGCACGGGCACATTTCTGGCCCTCACCTTCGCCGGACCTTGGGTGGAACGCGCCGGCCACCGCACCCTGTTGATGGCGGGCATACCGGCCATCGGCATCATGGCCAGCCTCGCCACGCTCGCGCCACATCCTGCGGCACTGTTCGCAGCATTGCTCGGCGCAGGACTCCTGATCGGATCGGTCGAGATCGTCATAAACGTCGAGGCCGACCGCATCGAACACCAACTGCAGCGCCGGGTCATGAGTCGTTGTCACGCCTTCTGGAGTTTCGGCTTTTTTTCCGCCGGTCTGATCGGAGCCGGCGCACGGCAAATCGGACTCGCGCCCTTTCCGCATCTGGCCGGTATGCTGCCGCTGCTCGCCTTGGCCGCATGGCTGCTGCTGCGCGATTTGAAACCGGCCGCAGCCCGCAGCCCGACTGCCGAAGGCGAGGCAGCGCGTTTCAACCTCCCCACCGCGCCGATTCTGCTGCTGGTGCTGTTTTGTCTCTCGGCCATGTTGCTTGAAGGCGCCGGAGCGGACTGGTCCGTCATTCTCATGCGCAACACCTTCGACGCCTCTCCCTTTGTCGACGGACTGGCATTTTCCGCCGGTGCGCTCGGGCAGGCGGTGGCGAGATATTTTGCCGACGGCTTCATCGAACGCCATGGTCCCGTCGCCGTGGCTCGGGTGTTGATTACGCTGCTGGGCATCGGAGCCACCACCATCGCGTTGGCAACCGTGCCTGCGGTCGCGCTGATCGGCTTCGCCCTCACCGGCATCGGCACCAGCGCGCTGTTTCCGCTGGCAATGTCCGCCGCAGCCCGGCGCACGGATCGGCCTGCGGCGGTAAACGTCGCTTCACTGGCCCAAATCTCATTCGTCGCCTTCCTCGTGGGCCCGCCCCTGCTTGGGTTTGTCGCCGAGCACTGGAGCGCCCAGATCGCCTTCGCCGTGTGCCTGCCCCTCGTGCTGGCCAGCGCCTGGTCCGTCCGCGCCTTGCGGGACTGACGGGATGTTATGCTGCAAAACGCAGAACGGCTGATCTTTGCAGATCAGCCGTTCTGGAAAAATGGAGCGGGCGAAGAGACTCGAACTCTCGACGTCCACCTTGGCAAGGTGGTGCTCTACCAACTGAGCTACGCCCGCGAGAGGAAGGCAGAAAAGAATGGGCGACGGGGACTCCGTCAACAGGTTTTTTGGGAATCTTTCCGCAATCTTGCGCAGGGTCCGATTTCACCCGCCACACCGCCTTTTTCGCCCCTCCCCATGCGGTCAGGACGCTGCGTCGTCGAGATCGAGCCGTTCCGGATCTTCGCTGCGGCGCTTTGGCCCACTCCCGCTGCCTTCGCCTTTGCGTCGGGCGGATTGACGGCGGGGGCGCGTCCGGTCTTCGCCGTAGTAGGCGTAGTTGTGCGCATAATACCCGTAGTCCTCGCCGCTGTCGGCCGGCACTTGATTGAGGATCGCTCCCACCAGCGGCGAACGGGCGGCGTGCAGGGTCTGTTTCGCGCGTTCGGTCATCGCCGCCGGATTGCGCCGGTGTTGGATCAATAACAACGCGCCGTCCAATGCGGTCGCGAGCAGCGCCGCGTCACTCACGCCAATGACCGGCGGCGAATCGAACAACACCCGATCGTAGCGCGCGCGCAGTGCCTCGACCAGCCCCGCCAGTCGTTCACGGTGCCGCGTGCCGAGCGTGAAACCGCCCTGCCCGCCGCTGCCGATGAAATCCACCCCGGGCGCAACCTCGCGTTGAATCACGGCGTCGAGTTCGGCCGTGCCTTGCAGGTAATCCGCAAGCCCCGGTCCCCGGCGCCAATCGCCGAGCCGGTGCTGGGTCGGACGCCGCAAGTCGGCATCGACCAGCAGCGTGCGTTGACCACCGGCGCCCATCACCAGGGCGAGACGATGCACCGTGGTCGACTTGCCTTCGCCCGGTCCGGCCGAGACGACACAAATCGCCGCCGCCTGATTTTCCGGCAGGGCCAGATTGAGGTTGGTCTGCAATACGCGAAACGGCTCGGTCGCCACCATGTCTTCGGGATCGAAGCGTTCGGGATCGGCCAATGCCGGAATCACGCCGAGCACGCCGACACCGAGACGCGTTTCAACATCGGCAACGTTGCGAAAACTGGTGTCGAAATATTCGATCGCGACCGCCACGCCAATGCCGAGCAAACCGCCCACCACGAGCGCGAGGGCGAGGTTGATCGGCCAACTCGGCTTGGCCGGACGTCGGTCGGGCCGCGCCTCGCCGAGCAACTCGATGGTGCGCTTGGGCACTTGGAAATCGATTTCGCGCTGACGCAACGTGAGCTTCAACGTGGTGAGCAGGCGGGTGCCGTCCTCGAGTTTACGCACCGCTTCCTCAAACGGACGCACACGGTCGCGGGCCGAGAGGATTTGATCAACTTTGGCCTGACTCAACTGCCGCTCCAGTTCGGCCACCCGGGCCTCGGCTTCCTTATACGCGATCTCGAGCGCGTTCTCGTAGCCGCGCAACTGTCCGTCGAGCTGCTCGCGAATCTTCTGCCGATTGTCGATGGCGGCAACGAGGTCGGGATGCGCGTCGCCGAGCCGGGCGCGCAGCCGCACGACAGTTTGATCGGCGACGAGATAAGCCTGCAGCAAATCCTGGATGTTGGTGTCGGCGATAAGTTCCGAATTCACCAGGTTGATGCGCTGCTCGAAGGGAATATCGCGAAACCGTTCCCACCGGGTCTTGCGACCGATGGCGTCGACCCGCAGCGCGATGAGCGAGTTCTGCATCTGCCGCAGCGTCTCGATCTCCATGTCGGAGTAGCGGGCGTTGAGATCGACGCCGGCGAGATTGAGTTCATCGCGCAGTTGCTCGATCTGATCGCGTTGCGCGCTTACTTCACGTTCCTGGCGTTCGAGTTCGTCGCGTAGTTTGGCGAGGCCTTCGCGTTGCTCGGACGTGGCAAAGGCGATCCGGTCTTCGGAATAGACGCGGGCAATTTCGTTGGCGATGTCGGCCGCGAGCTGCGGGTCCTGGGCGTAGACGTTGATGTCGATCAGCGAGGAGTTGCGCGGCGATTCCAGCGAAAGCATTTCGCGCACAAGATAGTCGGTCGTGATGTCGAGCGGCAGCGGCTGCGGACTATCGAGCATGAGTCCGATGCGGCGGTTGAGATCGAGCCGCGTTATGACCGGATGCAGAATCTTCGGCGCCTGCATGATGCGGTATTGATCCTCGATGAAATACGGATCGTAGGCCGCCGGCCCCTGATTCTGGAAGAGCTTCACCGCGCCTTCCGGTTTCTCGACCCGCACCTGTGCGGTGGAGCGATACCATTTCGGCAACAGCGCCGTGACGACCGCGGCGGTGGCCACGACGACGAGGGCGAGTGAAACCACGAGCGCCTTGCGCTGCCGCAGGATGCGGAAAAAGTCGGCCAGGGTGGCGTGATCCTGTCGGGCGGAATGGGCGGCCATTGGCTAGGAGAAGACGAAGGCCGCGGCGGCGCGGCAAGGCCGGAGTCGAGGCGATGCCGCGGCCGCGCGCACGCGCATCAAAGCTGCAGCCCGAATGCGTAGCGCAGCTCCAGACCGATCCGGGTGCGTTCGAGATCGCGGGTGGGATCGTCTGACTGGGTGAGGTCGTAGTCGAACGTGCCGATCACGCTCCAGTTCGGCCGCGGGCGAAAGGTCAGCGCCGCGCCCGCCCGTTGCGTGGTTTCATCCCGATCTGGCGAGGCACCGGGGCGTCCGTTGAGTGTGCTCGGTTCGATGTTGTAGAAAACCGAACCGAAGGTGCTCGCGCCGAGAGCGTGCTGCACGTTGGCAAAGAAGCGGTTGACCTCGACGTCGGTGTAGAGGCCGGGATTCGAGCTCTCCTCCCGCGTGTGGATGTAGCCGGCGGAAACAAAACTCTGTTTGCCGTAGGCGTAGCGGCCGGTGATTTCAGCGTAGGGCGCATCGTCGTCCGGCGCCCCCCAACGGTAACGCTGCTCCCAACCGAGGCGCAGATTGAAGGCGGTCTGCTCACTCGGCGCGTAATCGAAACCGCCGAGATAGTAGACCGACTGCTTGTCCTTGCGATTGCCCAAGGTGTCGTAGCTGACATCCAGAAACCGCAGCTCGCCGAGCGCCTTGCTCACTTCGGAGACGGCATAATCGACGGACACGCCGAGCAGCGTTTCGCTGCGATCGAGCTGGTCCGCGAGCGACGCGAGGTCGTAGTTAAAAATCAACGACCGGCCCTTGAAGGCGAACCCGAGACGCTCCGTCAGTCCGCCCGTGTAAGTCGCGTCGAACTGATTGGAACGATACGACTGATCGGTGTTGAGCGGCACGCCGGCGAGCAGCGACTCGGGATTCTCCGCGATCAGAAACGTGTTGTTCAGATCGAGGGTCGAACGCGGATTAAACGCGTGGGCAAGCCGCGCATGCAGGTCGTGGGAAAACAGATCGCGGTTCTGCGGGCGGTCCGCGATGTAGTCGTAGGTGAGACCGTAGCCGGCGGAAAAAAACGTCTGGTCGCTCAACGACAATGCCAGCTCCACCGACGGCGCCGCGCGCCAGACCAGGCTGTCGATCTCGCCGCTGGGCGCGCCAAAAATGTTGGAGTCGTGAAACACGCCGCCTTCGAGCGTCACCGTGATCGGCTGCCCCAATTCCTCCTCGGGAACGGGTGCGTAAACCGCCCCCAGCGGAATGGCCACGAACGCAGGCAGAAGAGAAGCAAGACAACGCTGAAACATCGGTTGAGTCGGCGCCGAGCAAGGGACACCGCTGGAATTGGTGCAATTCATTTTCCCTTCGTGCCCATCCAAGCCGGATCGAGCAGCAACTGGAAATTCTCCGCCAGCGCTCGTGACTGTCGCAGCGGAAATTCGTGCGGCAGCTTCCCCGAGATCAGACCGGTGTAAACTTTGCCCCAATCGCCGAAGCGCGTCGTGCTCATTTCTCCTGCGAGCAGCTCGGCAAAAAACGGCCGGTCCAGCGTCTGCGGTGTCAACACCAGCGCCACCTGCGGCTGATCAACATGGATCGCATAAAAATCGCGCAAGGCATGCGGCTGCGCCCACACCCGCCGCCCGGAATACCATGCCGCGCCCGCCGGCACATCGGCCATCCAGCCGGCGACCGCACCGGGCCGACGGTTCACTTCCTGCCCGAGCGTCAGAAAGAACGCCGGATAGTAAGGCGGGTAACTGAAGTGAATGCGCCGCGGCTCCGCCAGATCGTGCGCCAGCGGCAACGCCTGCACCGCCAGCACCACGAATGCCGCCAGTCGCGGCGCCTGTCGCAGGCGTTCGCTGCTCGCCGCCAGCACAGTGAAAAATCCCGCGCCGAAAATCATGATCAACGGCGCCGCGACCGCCGTTGCCTTGCGTTCGCCTTCGCCGGAATTGAGCAGCCCCTGCCCCACCACCATCACCACCAAGGTCACCGCAAACAGAGTGCGCAGGCGATTGGTGCGGTCGCGGCGAAACCGATAAATCCAGCCGGTCACAAAAAACGCCGTCAGCACGAGGCCGCCGTCTGCCCACAGCCTCGAGCCCAGCGTTTCGCGCAACGCCGTGAGCAGTTTGTTGCCCAGTTTGTTGAGACTGATCGCCGGCGCCGCCGGATCGAGCGTCGTGCGCCAGACCTCCGGATCGGCCGTGGGATCGCCCTGCCGCAGCGCCACATCCTGCGCCGCCAATGCCACCGGTGATCCCGTGAGCTGCACGTTGCGAACCAGCCAAGGCGCCGCCACCACCAGCGCCGCCACCCGAACAAGGCCCGCCGCCAGATTGCGCCGTCGCGCTTTCGCGTAGCCGGCCGCCACCAGCGTCAGCACACCCAGCGGATAATCGGTGAGAACCACGAGCCCGCCCACGACACCCGCACCCGCCCACCAACCGAACGCGCGTCGGTCCGATTCCGCATCGTCGGCGACGAGCAGGCAGTAAAACCATCCCAACAACAGCACCATCGCCAGCGGTGTGCCATCGACGGCGATCGTGTGCGCCCACACCGGCGTCGACACCAGCAGGGCCAGCGCCGCGATGCCTCCGACTCGCCGGTCGAAGAGCCGGATGCCTATCCGCCAGGTCAGCAACGCCGCGAGCCAAAGCAGCACGATGTTCAGCCCGAGCAGCACGTAGTCGGCGCCGACTCCTTCCGGCGGCGTCGGTGCGCTGGCGAACAGCTCCGCCCGTCTTTCGTCAGGCAAAAGCGCCAGCACGCCCGCGATCACCACGGCGTATCCGGGGGCCTGATACAACTCCGGCAATCGCCGATCCGGCGAAAAGAGTCGGCCGTGTTCCATCATCACGGCGTGAGTCTGCGGATAGTTGACCGAACTGGTGAACCCTTCGCCGGCGGCGAGCGCGCGCCCGAGATCGGCCTGGCGCAGCGTCTCCTCGGTGCGCGGACCGTGAAACTGTTTGTAGGCGATGGCAAACGAGAGCACGCCGAGCGCGAGCAGCAACCCGCCGATCTTGAGCGACGAAGCGCCCCGCCCCTGCTCCAGCCAGTGAATCCAGCCCTGCACGTTCATGCGGCGGCCGGCGGGCTCAGTCGATGACGTCGAGTTCCGGCCACAGCGCGAGTTTGCGATGCAGGGTGCGCCGGCTGATGCCCATCAACTGCGCGGCCTTGGTGCGGTTGCCTCGGGATTTGATCAGCGCTTCACGCAACAGCCGCTTTTCGTTTTCCTCCACCGATAGCGAAGTGCCGGTGGCCGCCGGTGCGGCGGCCGCAGTCGACGTGGCCGCAGGAGCGTTCGCCGACGGTGCGGTGAGCGGAGCACCTTCGCCGCGAAACTTGGGGTCGAGATCGTATTCGGTGAGTTTTCCGCCGCGATGCAGCACGACCGTGTTCTCGCAAAAATTGCGCAGCTCGCGGATGTTTCCCGGCCAGCCATAGGCGCGCAGCGTGGCCAACGCGCCCGGCTCGACCGTCGGCGTCGGCATGCCGTTTTCCTCCGCGAAGTGTTTAAGGTAATGCGCCAGCAGCGGCGCAATGTCCTCGGTCCGATCCCGCAGCGCCGGCATGCGTATGCAGACAACGTTGAGGCGGAAAAACAGATCCTCGCGAAACTTGCCCTCACGCACCAGAGTTTCGAGGTTGCGGTTGGTCGCGGCGACGAGACGCACATCGAGATCGATCGGCTTGGTGCCGCCGACGCGCTCGATGGTTTTGGATTCCAGAAAACGCAGCAGCTTCACCTGCGTGGACGCGGAGATTTCGCCGATTTCGTCGAGAAACAGCGTGCCGCGGTCGGCCGCTTCGAATCGGCCGACGCGCCGCTCGATCGCACCGGTGAAGGCGCCGCGTTCGTGGCCGAAGATTTCGCTTTCCAAGAGGTTTTCCGAAAGCGCTGCGCAATGCACCGCCACGAACGGACCGCGCGCCCGCGGACTCGATTGATGGACGGCCTGGGCGATGAGTTCCTTGCCGGTGCCGGACTCGCCTTCGATCAGGATGGTGGCCTTGGACGGCGCGACCAGTTTCACGCGATCAATCACTTCGGAGAGTTTGGGCGAATGGCCCACGATGCCCTTGAAGTTGAATTTGTCGTCCAGCCGTTCGTGCAACTTCTTCACCTCGACTTCGAGCGTGCGGCTGTTGAGCGCAAGGTTGATCAGGATCTCCAGCCGCTCGATGTTCACCGGTTTGGTGAGAAAATCCACCGCGCCGCGGCGCATCGCGTCGACCGCCGTATCAATGCTG
>CBINJL010000096.1:0-8369 GCA_966250925.1 uncultured Opitutus sp.
AATTTTATTTAAAGAAGGCCGAGGCCGCCTACCAAACCGGCGATCTCAACGAGGCCGTGATGGCGCTGTCGCTCGCCTACGATTACGATCCGACCAATTACGAGGCGGGCCTTTCACTCGCCAAACTCTGGCAGGCCGGTCGCGCCGATCTTTCCAACCACCTCTACGAACGTCTGCTGCGCGAACACCCCGAGCAGCGGCGGCGCACCGCCCAGACCTGGCTGCGGGCGCTGCTGCCCCGCGCCGACTACACCGCCATCGAGGCCCTCTCCGCCCGCGCGATCGAGTTCGATCCGGATCACGCCTCCGCCTGGCTGCATGCCCTGCTCTTCGCCAATCAACGCACGGGCAACACCGCCCTGCTTACCCGTCTGCTGCAACGCGAGCAGACCTACCCCGCCGGCCTGCGCGAAGTGCTCGCGCTCGAAACCGAGGTCCGCGCGCGCCCCGCCGATTTCTCGCGCACGCTGCTGGGCCATTTGCCACCGCCCAATGCTCCGGGTTTTGTAGTGTATTATCAACTACGGCGATTGGTCGAGCTGGGCGGCACCGCTCGTGCGCTGGAACTATCGCGCGAATTGGCGGATCGGCTGAGCGACCGGGATCGGGTGACGATCCAACTCCACGCCTATTCCCTTCAGCCTGATTCCCGCGCCGCCTATCTTGCACTCTGGAATCAGGTCCTGACGCTGCCGCCGAGCATCAATCAGGTCGAACTGCTCAGCTCTCATCTCATCGCCCATCCCGACGACGAACTTTATCGCGAGGCCAACCGCCGCATCGATGCGATGCAATTGCCCACCGCAACCGATCGGACTGCCGCGCTGATGGCGTTGCACTGCCTCGCTGCCGCCCACGGTGATCTCGCGCGGATGGATGCGCTCGCCGCCATTCTGCGCCAGGAAAGCGGCACGGCTTACAAGGCCCTCGATCTCGCCCGCACCATGGTCGCCGACCCCGAGCGCATGCGCGTCGAAATGATTCTCCCCACCCTCCAGCCGCTGTCGCTCGAACTGGTCTACGCCATGCTCCAACGTTTTGCAGACCGTCGCTCATGACGCCGGTCCGCGCATGGGCGGAGTGGCCCGCACATTGGCGCGATGCCCGCGGTGCGGCGCTGGTTTCCGGCTTGCTGCTCGCGCTGTTGACGCTGGCGGCGATCCTCCGTCTCGCCCCGGAATGGATGCGCAACCCCGACCTGTCCCACGGCTTCTTCACCCCGGTGCTGTTTGTGTTGTTGTTCAACGAAAGTCGGCAACGCGGCCCCTGGCGCTGGCTCCCGCCCAACGCCGCGACCGTCACCGCCATCACCATCCTGCTCGCCTCGGCGCTCGCCCTGCTCGCCGGCGCGTCGTTGTTCGCCGCCGCACTTTCCTGGCAACATCCCGTTGTGCTCAGCCTGCTCGGACTGGGGTTCGTCGCCGGCCTCGGCGCCGCCTGGCTTCATGCCGCCACCGCGCCGGTGCGGTTGGTGCCGTTCAACGCCATCGCCGCCATCGCACTGCTGCTTTGGCTGATGAGTCTGCCCGTGCCGCCCGGCACCTATTCGCGCCTCACCGTCGGCATGCAGTTGTGGGTGACGGAACGCGTGCTCGGCGCGCTGCATTTGCTCGGCATTCCCGCGATCCAAAATGGCAACGTCATCGAACTCGCCCGCACCACCGTCGGCGTGGAGGAAGCCTGCAGCGGCGTGCGCAGTCTGATTTCCTGCACTTACGCCGGCTTCTTTTTCGCCGCCGCCTTCGTGCAACGCTGGCCCAGCCGCCTGCTGCTCATCGGGCTCGCTCCACTGCTGGCGATCGGAATGAATTTCATCCGCTCGCTCGGCCTCACCCTCCTCGCCCATCGCGGTGTCGATATCGCCGGCTTTTGGCATGACGCCACCGGTTTTGCCATCCTTGCGCTGACCGCGCTTCTACTCGGTGCGCTCGCCTGGACGCTGGCAAAATTCGAACCCGCCGCCCGCCTCGCCCCGCCGCCGCCGTCCGCTGCGTGGTCAGGCGCCCGTCGCGGAGAACGATTGCTGGCCGTTGCCGGCACCGCCGCCGTGCTCTGGCTGCTCGCGTTGATCGTGCTGACGCGCCCTGCCGAGTTCCGCGACGACGATGCCACGTCACCGCCCGACATTCTCGCCTTGTTGCCCGCCGCGCCGCCCGGTTGGCAGGTGGCGACCTCGAACGATCTCTATCGCTTCGCCGGCATTCTCGAAACCGACAACCTCGGCGAACGCATCTACCTGAAGGACGGCGCCGACGGCCAACCGGTGCAGATCACCGTCTACCTCGCCTATTGGCCGGCCGGGCGCACCGGTGTGAGCACCGTCGCCAGCCATACGCCCGACGCCTGCTGGCCCGGCGCCGGCTGGGAACCGCGTGAAACCGACACACGACAGGTGCGACTCGAACTCGGCGACCGTCACCTCAATCGCGCCGAATACCGCCTCTTCCACAATCGCCGCATCCCGCAGCACGTCTGGTTCTGGCATTCCTACGACCGGCGCGTCATTGCCGACTTCAATCCGCGCCGTCCGCTCGAACTGCTGTCATCAGTTTTCCACTACGGCGTGCGCAGCGATGGCGAACAACTCTTCGTGCGCCTGTCGAGCAATCGCCCCTGGGCGGCCTGTTCAAGGGCAGCTCGAAGAAGGATCCCTGGGAAACCATCGCCGACGAACCGCTCGTTGCTGAAATTTTTCAACGCCTCATCCCCTACGGACTCTGATCGCTTTGCCATGCTGTTCAAACTCACCGCCCGCGAACGCATCGCCCTCATCGCCCTCGGCCTGCTGATTGTGCTCGGCGTGATCGGCCTCGCCGTGCTTTGAAACCTTCGCGCATGTCCCGTCTCCCGCGCCAGTCTTCTTCTTCTTTTCCGCCCGCGGCGCTTCGCGCCGGAGTGCAAAATCGTGGCGCCAACACCCTCGCCCTTGTGCTCGCGCTGGCCTTTCTCGCCACCGCCGGGTGTTTCGCGGGCGCCTTCGCGTTGAACCTGCATGCCCGTGCGACCGGCGCCGGACAACGCGCCCACATCGCCACCACCGAAGCCGCCGCACTCGCACAGGAACTGGCCGTGGAACGCACCGTCGCCGAACGGCTCGCCCGCACCGCCGTCGATCTCGGCCAGGCGCGCGTCGCCGTGCTGACCCCGGCCGATGCCGATGGCGCCGCCGCCTTCGTGGTCATCTGGTCACCGCCCAGCGGCGAAGGCGTGCTCTTGCTTTGCAGTGACAACGCATTGCCCGCCGCTCCCCATTTCCGGCTCGTCGCCCATCGGCGCCCCGCCAGCGACCGCATCGCCGACGACGTGGTATTTGCCGCGCCCGCGCCGGAACCTTTCGAACGCGGGCTGTTTTCCTATGCGCCCGATGCCGCCGACGACGTGACCGGGTTTACGCTGGAAATCACCTCCACCGCAACGGAAGTTCCCCTGCTCCGCCTCGGCGGCACCTTGCAACCCTGAGCGCCCGGGAACACCGCGCGCAAGCGGCCATTTTCCGCACTTGCCACCGTCCCGGCCGGGCGGAAGCTAACGTTCCCATGGTTATCAAACCCCGTGTTCGCGGTTTCGTCTGCGTCACCGCCCATCCCGAAGGCTGCGCGGCGCACATCCAACAGCAAATCGACCACGTCCAGTCGAAGGGCCCGATCAAAAACGGCCCGCGCAACGTGCTCGTCATCGGCGCCTCCACCGGCTTCGGTCTCGCCTCGCGCGTCGCCGCGGCCTTCGGCAGCGGTGCCAAAACGATCGGCGTGTTTTTCGAACGGCCGTCCGAAGAGGACCGCCTCGGCACCGCCGGCTGGTATAACACCATCGCCTTCACCGAAAAGGCCCGTGCCGCCGGTCTCTACGCCCGCAATTTCAACGGCGACGCCTTCTCCAACGAAGTGAAGGAGCAGGTCATCGCCGCCATCAAAGAAGATCTCGGCTCGGTCGACCTCGTGGTCTATTCGCTGGCTTCCCCCCGCCGCACGCATCCCGACACCGGCGCCGTGCACAAATCCGTGCTCAAGCCGGTGGGCAAGACCTTCCAAAACCGCACCGTCGACACCGACCGCGGCATCGTGAGCGATGTCACGATCGAGCCCGCGACCGACGAAGAGATTGCCGACACCACCGCCGTCATGGGCGGCGACGATTGGGAGCGCTGGATCAACGCCCTTAACGATGCCGGCGTGCTCGCGGACGGCGCCACCACCGTCGCCTACTCCTACATCGGCCCGGAAGTCACCTGGGACATCTACCGCAACGGCACCATCGGCCTCGCGAAAAACGATCTCGAAGCGTCCTGCAAACGCCTCGACGCGTTGCTCAAGACCAAGGGCTACGGGCGCGCGTTGATCTCGGTCAACAAGGCCCTCGTTTCCCAGGCCAGTTCGGCGATTCCCGTCGTGCCGCTCTACATTTCGATCCTCTACAAGATCATGAAAGCGAAGGGCACGCATGAAGGCTGCATCGAGCAGATGCAGCGTCTCTTCGCCACCCAGCTTTACAACGACAGCGCCGTCACCTTTGACGACGCCGGCCGCGTGCGTATCGACGACTGGGAAATGGCGCCCGACGTGCAGGCCCAGGTCCGTGAAATCTGGCCGCAGGTCACGACGGAAAATCTGGAGCAACTCACCGACATCGCGGGCTACCGCGAAGAGTTCCTCAAGATGTTCGGCTTCGGTCTCGACGGCATCGACTACGACGCCGACACCGAACCGCATCGGCCGATGATTTGAAGCCCCGCACGGGGCTTCAAATCGGGTCTAAAAGTCTGTCCGTCTAAAAGTCTCAAAGTCGGAAGCGGCGGCTTCGCCGCGACCGGTGGACTTATTTCACAGGGGCGCGGGTCCTCCCGCAGATCCGACTTTCAGACCTCCGACCTTAAGACCTTAAGACAACAGAAACCCGCGCCCAACGGGCGCGGGTTTCTGTCAGTCCGCCACTTCCGCCACGATCTGGACTTCGACCGTCGAATCCTTGGGCAGACCGGCCACGGCGACCGCGGCCCGGGCGTGACGGCCGACTTCACCGAAGACGGCCACGAAAAGATCGCTCGCCCCATTCACCACCGCGGGACTGTCGGCGAAACCCGACACCGCGTTGACGTAGCCGCCGACGTAAACGAGTTGCTTCACTTTATCGAGCGAGCCGAGCGCCGACTTGAGCACGCCGAGCGAATTGAGCGCGCATACCTTGGCCGACTCATAACCGGTCTCGACCGTCTGCGTGGCGCCCACCTGGCCGGTGTGCGTCATCTGGCCTCCGCGCACCGAGATCGTGCCGGCACAGTAGATCAAGTTGCCCGTGCGCACGTAAGGCAGGTAATTGCCTCCCGCGGCGGGCGCGGCAGGGAGTTCGAGTCCGAGTTCGGCAAGTTTGGCTTCCGGGTTCATGCCGACGACGAATCACTTCACCGCGTCCGGCGCGAGCCGTTTCTCCCTTCCTTTTGAGATACCCGCCGTTGCCATTTGCGCCGCGACCGCGTTCGCTGCCGCGCGATGGACATCGCCGCCTGGCAATCGCTTTCCCGCCAAGATCCCGCCGCTGCCGCGGCCGAATTTGACCGCCGTCGCCAACGCCTGCCCGCCGCCCAGCAGCACGCGGTCTGGAGCGAGGAAATTGCGCCGGTTTTTTCCTCCGCAGCGGATAATGATGCCCCACTCGCCGGCGTGCCGTTTGCCATCAAAGATCTGTTTCACGTCGCCGGTCTACCCACGCGCGCCGGTGGCATCCTGCCGGCACGGCCGGCCAAACGCGACGGCGCCCTGATCGCCGCGCTGCGCACCGCCGGCGCCGTGCCCGTCGGCAAAACCCATTTGCACGAATTCGCCTACGGCCTCACCGGCGAAAATCCGCATTTCGGCGACGTGGTGCATCCGCAGTTTCCCGATCGCACCGCCGGCGGTTCCAGCAGCGGATCGGCCGCGGTGGTCGCCGCCGGCGTCGTGCCCTTCGCTCTCGGCACCGACACCGGCGGCTCGTTGCGCGTGCCGGCCGCATTCTGCGGTTTGTATAGTTGGCGCGAGCAACCGGGTCTTCCGTGGATTCACGATGCGTTTCCACTCGCCCCGTCGTTCGACACCGCGGGTTGGTTGACTCAATCCGCCGCAGATATTCGCCATATCAACACCGCCTTGCGCGGACCGTTTCCCGCCAGCGAATCGTCACCACGCGGCGCCTGGCTCAGCGCCGCGGCGCTGGGCGTCGCGGCCGCCGAAGATGACGTCGCGCGGCTGGAAGCGGCGGCACGTCAATTCACCGACAACACTTTGGAGCCCGAGAGCGATTTCGCGATGACGTGGCGTGACTGCGGCCCGGCTTACGGCGTGCTGCAAAGCACCGAAGCGTTCGCCATTCATCAGGAAACCCTCGATCGCCGTCGCGCCGATTATGGCGACGCCGTCTGGCAACGCATCGATCGCGGTCGTCGCTGGACGCGGACGCAGGTCGATGCCGCCCGCGTGAAAACCATGCAGGTGCGCCTCGCCTTCACGCGCTTCTGGCAGAAGCACGATTTTCTGGTCATGCCGGTCGCGCCCGGACCGGCCCTGCGTCACGCCGAGTGCGACCAGGCGCATCGCGACGCATTGCTCGCATTGACGACGCCGGTCTCGCTCGCCGGACTGCCGGCGCTGACCGTGCCCGTGTCGCGCCCCGACGGACTGAGCCTCGGCCTTCAGATAATTTTCCCTGCGCCGCACTGCGCCGCCTTGGACTGGGTGCTTGAGCGGTGCGCTTCCTGCTCACGCCAGCGTCCATCATGATTCGCTCCGAAACCGCGGCCGACTGGCTTCTCGTCACCCATCCCGATCACGCCGCACTCGCCGGCCGCATCGCCGACGCGTGGGGCAACAGCCGCTTTGCTCGTCCCGAACCGTGGCCCGCGGTGCGGTATGCGGTGTATCATCACGACGATGGTTGGTTCGCGCGTGATGCCACGCCCAGTCTCACCCGCGGCGGCAAACCGGAAGCGTTTACCCGTGAGTTGGTCGGCGCCTATTCGGCCTTCGAGGAAATCGATTTGCCGTCCTACCTCGCGGTGCGTGGCGCGGCCACGACCGCGGTGGCAAACGTCGATCCGGTCGCCGCCGTGGTGGTGTCGATGCACACCGTCAATCTGCTGACCGAGCAGGCGAACCTCGCGACCATTCGCACCGAACATCGCGGCAGTCACGCGGACTTCGTGCTCTCGCAACAGGACTGGCAACGCGCCACCGCCCGCGAACACGGACTCGACGAAGGCGCGGCCCAGCGTGGATTCGAATTCCTGCAATGTTGCGACAGCCTTTCGCTGATCATTTGCGCCGGCTATGACGAACCGCGTCCGCTCCGGCACTGGCATCCCGACCGCGACGGCGTGCGCCACTCGCTCATTTCACGTCCGGCTGGACCGGACGCCTGGACCATCGACCCGTGGCCCTTCGCGGCTGATCGGCTCGACCTGTTCGTGCCGCGCCGGCGTGTGGCCAAATCCGCCGCGACCGATCAGACTGAGTTTCGCGCCGCCTTTGCCGCCGCACCGGTCGAGATGCTGGCCGTCGTTCTGCGTCCCGTCTGAGGTCGCAAATGAACCATTGCCGCGCGCCCGGCGGCGACCAATTCTTCGTGGCCCGCATTGTCACTGCCGATGCTGATCCGCCCAAGTCCATTCTCAACCGTTTGTTCAAGCTCTCCGACCACGGCACCACCGTTTCCCGCGAACTCCAGGCCGGACTCACCACCTTCGCCGCCATGGCTTACATCCTGGCGGTCAATCCCAACATCCTCGCCGACGCCGGCATGGACCGCGGCGCGCTCGTCACCGTCACCGCGCTCACCGCCGCCGTCAGCACGCTGTTGATGGCGATGCTGACCAACCTGCCGCTCGCCCTCGCGCCCGGCATGGGCATCAACGCCTTCTTCACCTACTCCATCTGCCTCGGTGCCGGCGTGCGCTGGCAGGAGGCGTTGGGCATGGTCTTCATCAACGGCTTCATTTTTCTGGCGCTGTCGCTGACCGGCGTGCGCGAGAAAATCGTGCGGGCGATTCCCTACGGGCTGAAGATCGCCATCACCTGCGGCATCGGGTTGTTCATCGCCTTCATCGGTTTGAAAAACGGCGGCGTGGTGGTGGCCAGTCCGGCGACCTTCGTGACCCACGGCGACTTCACCGCCGGCCCGACACTCGTCTGCCTCGTCGGCATTGTGCTCACGCTGGTGTTGGTGGCGCGCCGCGTGCCGGCGGCTATCGTGATCGGCATTCTGGCGACGACGTTGCTCGGCCTCTTCGTGCCGGACGGCAATGGCGGCAAAGTCACCACGCTGCCGGGGTCGTGGGTGTCCGCGCCAGCCTCGCCCGCGCCGGTGTTCCTGCAACTTGAGTTCGGTTTTCTCACCTCCTG
>CBINJL010000097.1:0-8329 GCA_966250925.1 uncultured Opitutus sp.
GGGTTGCGTAACTTTGTCTGTTTTGGTGTCCGTACCGGCATCGGCGTCGGGATTGTTATCAACGGCGAACTTTATTGCGGTTCGCACGGCGCCGCCGGCGAAATCGGCACTTGGCCGGTCCCGGCGGGATTGGACAGCAGATTGTTGACTTCTGGGAAAACCCTCGAAGACGTTGCGTCGCTGAACGCGATTTTGCTGGCGGCAGCGGCAGGTGTCGCTGAACAGGAGGACCCCTTCGATATGGAGGGGCTCAAAGAAGCGGTGCAGGTCGGCAATCGTAGTGTGAAAAAGGTGTTGGAGCAGGTGGCTGCGGTGCATGGCGCCGCTATTCGCCAGCTCCATATGCTTTTTGATACGGAGCGCATTGTGGTGGTGGGCCCCTTGGCGGAATTGGGCGCTCCCTACCTGACGCCCCTGACCATCGAGGTCGGTCACAATTTCGACGGGGCGAGCCCGGCGATCGTCAATTCCGCCTTCGGCTCGTTTGGCGGAGCCCTGGGCGCGGCTGCCCTCGCCCTGCATCGCTGGAAACCCGATCGCGAGGCGGCAAGTTCCTCGCGGAGCGAAGCGGCAGACACGCCCTAAGCCAACGGATACATGAGCGAACCACGAAGGGACACGAATGAAATGAGAGCAGCGAATGCTGCTCAAAATGAATCGCAAACGTGAGTTGATGCTGGGTTTCCCTCCACGCCTCGGTTGCCTCTCAGATTCGTGTGACTTCGTGTCCCTTCGTGGTTTCTCAATTGAATCTCTCGGGGGTTCCTTGCCCGAAGCTTGCTTCGCATCTTCAGTTGACTGAGTGTGGCGCTACGTTTCCGTTTGCGGTGCAGGACGATTGAACCGCAGCACGTAGAGAGGGATCAGGTCGTCCCGGAGAGGGAAGGGACCGGTGCAGACGGGGGGGAGCGGACGGAGAGGCAACGCGCGGACGGCCGGGAGGCCGTCCCTCCCGGACAGGCGGTTTAATTCATAAAATTCACTTGACGGAATTTCCTCTTCTTAATTATTTTTATTTCGAAATAAATAACCTCTTACAAAAACTCCCAACCAGATCATGATCTCATTTCTTCTGCATGAAGATGCCGATACGGTCGGCGTGGCGGTGCGCGACATTGCCAAGGGCGAGACGGTGCAGGGGCGGTCGCTGCACGGCAGCGCCGTTCCCGAAGTGTCCGCCACGGCGGATATTCCCCTCGGCCACAAGATCGCCCTCAAGGCCCACGCCGATGGCGATACCGTCATCAAATACGGCTGCGACATCGGTCGCACCGTCGCCGCGATCGCGGTCGGCGATCACGTGCACGTGCACAACGTCAAAACCAAGCGCTGGTAAACATCATGAAGAATCGACCCACTTTCGAAGGTTATCGCCGGGAAAACGGCCGCGTCGGTACCCGCAACCATGTCGTCGTGCTGCCCGTGGACGACATCTCCAATGCCGCCTGCGAGGCGGTGGCCAGCAACATCAAGGGCGCCCTGGCCCTTCCGCATGCGTATGGACGGCTTCAATACGGCGAGGATCTGGAGCTGTTCTTCCGCACCATGATCGGCATCGGCTCCAACCCCAACGTGGCCGCGGCCATCGTGATCGGCATCGAACCGGGCTGGACCGACCGCATCGTGCAGGGCATCGCCGCGACCGGCAAGAAGGTCACCGGCTTCGCCATCGAGCGCCACGGCGACATCGCCACCATCGCGGCGGCTTCCCGCGTGGCCAAGGACTACGTGCAGTGGGCCAGCGAGCTGCGGCGCGAGACCTGCGACGTGAGCGACCTGTATTTTTCGGTCAAGTGCGGCGAGTCCGACACGACCACCGGGCTCGGCTCCTGCCCGACCGTGGGCAACGTGATGGACAAGCTCGTGGCGCTCGGCGCAACCGGCTCCTTCGGCGAAACCTCCGAGCTGACGGGCGGTGAGCACATCGTCGAGGCCAAGGCCGCCACCCCGGAAGTCGCGCAGCAGTTCAAGGCCGTCTGGCAGGACTATACCGACGAGATCATGCGCGAGAAGACCAACGACCTCTCCGAATCGCAGCCCACCAAGGGCAACATCCGCGGCGGCCTCACCACGATCGAGGAAAAGGCCCTGGGCAACATCGAGAAGCTGGGCAAGAAGACCAAGTTCGTGGGGTGTCTCAAGCCTGCCGAAGCTCCCGACAAACCGGGTATGTGGTTCATGGATACATCGTCGGCCGCGGCCGAGGCGGTCACGCTCTGGGCGGCTTCCGGCGCCGTCCTGCACCTGTTCCCGACCGGGCAGGGCAACATCGTGGGCAATCCGATTGAGCCGGTGATCAAGCTGTCGGCCAACCCGCTGACCTGCTCCACCATGAGCGAGCACATCGACCACGACGTTTCCGCCATCCTGCAGGGGGAACTCACGGTCGATGAGGCCGGCGATCAGCTGATCGGGCTGATGATGCGCACGGCGAGCGGGCGTTTCACCGCGGCCGAGGCGCTGGGCCATCGCGAGTTCGTCCTCACCAAGCTCTATCGCAGCGCCTGATCCGGACCCTGTGCCGTCCGGTTCCGCCACGACCCCGGCCTCCCTCCGCGGAGGCCGGGGAAAGGCGGCGCCGTCCCCGCTCCCAAACCTCAAGCCCGCAACCCTTCCTCCATGTCATCCTCATCTCCGTCGACCGCGCCGGTTTGTTACGCCGCGGCGACTTTGCAGAAAACCGCCGCCGCGATCGCCACCGCGGCGGGAGTGCCGGCGGCCGATGCCGGGCTGCTGGCCGACGCCCTCGTCGACGCCGATCTGCACGGCTGCTCCACGCACGGGATGTCCCGTTTGGCCATTTACGTGCGGCGTATCCAGCGCGGCTTGATCGATCCGCGGGCGCCGCTGACCGAGCAGACCAACTACGCCTCGGGCGTGCTTGTGCTGGATGCCAACAACGGTCTCGGGCAGGTGCAGGCGATCAAGGCGCTGAACCGCCTGGCGCCGATCGCGCGGGCCCTGGGGGTCGCCGTGGCGACGATCCGCAACTCCCAGCATTTTGGCGCGCTTTCCTATTACTGCAACCGGATGGCCGCGGAGGGGCTCATCCTGCTGGCGACGACCAACTGCGAGCCGGCGATGGCTCCGGCGGGAGGAAGCGAGGCTTACTTCGGCACCAACCCGATCGCCGCTTCATTTCCCACCGGGCAGGGGTTTCCGATCAAGATCGATCTGGCGACGTCCATCGTGGCGCGCGGCAACATCATCGCGGCGGAGAAACAGGGGCGCGCCATCCCGCCCGACTGGGCGTTGGACGCGCAGGGGCAGCCCACCACCGATCCTGCCGCCGCGCTGGCCGGATCGGTCCGCACCATGGCGGGGCACAAGGGTTACGCGCTCGCCCTGCTGGTGGAAATGCTGGCGGGCGTGCTCTCCGGCGCCCAGGTCGGCAGCGGCGTCGGCTCGATGTACAAGCACATGGACCGGCCGCAGGGAGTGGGGCACTTTTTCTGCCTGCTGGACATCGCGTCGTTCTGTGCGTCCGAGGAATTCCGGGCGCGGACCGATCGCATGATCGGCGAGATCAAGAGCAACCGCCGCATGCCCGGGGTGGAGGAGGTGCTGGTGCCGGGCGAGCGTTCCGCGCGGGTGGCCGCGGCGCACCGGGAGGAGGGCATTGCGCTCGCCGCCGCCACCGTGCGCGAGCTGACGGAACTTTGCGGAGAATTCGGCGTGCCGGTGCCGGAGGAAATCGGCGGATAACCCAGGAGAACCATTGTCATGAAATTACGGATACTTGTAACCGAGGGCATCGCCGGTGGACCGGTCGAGGAACTGGGCAAACGCTTCGAGGTGCGGCGGGAGCCCGACGCCTGGCAGTCGCCGGAGCGCCTGCGCGAACTGGTGGCCGACTGCGACGCGCTGCTGGTGCGCAACCAGACGCCGGTCACTGCGGAACTGCTGGCGGCGGCGCCGGCGCTCAAGGTCGTCGGCCGGGCCGGGGTGGGGTTGGACAACATCGATGTGAAGGCGGCGTCGGCCCGCGGCGTGGTGGTAGTCAGCACGCCGGAGCAGAATTCGCTGTCGGTGGCCGAGCTGGCGGTGGGCATGATGTTCGCCCTGGCGCGGAACATCGCGAGCGGCGACCGTCATGTGCGGAGCGGCGGCTGGGACCGTCGTCGTTTCACGGGCATCGAACTGGCGGGCAAGACCCTGGGACTGGTCGGCCTCGGCCGCATTGGTTTTCTGACCGGCCTGCGCGCCCGGGCGCTGGGCATGACGGTGATCGCGCACGACGACTTTGTCAGCCCGGACTCCGCCATGGTCTCCGAAACCCAGGCGCGGCTGGTCGGGATGGACGAACTGCTGGCGTCGGCCGATTTCCTTTCGGTGCATGTGCCCCTTACGGCCGCCACCCGCGGCATGTTCGGCGCGCCACAGTTCGCGCGCATGAAGCCGACGGCCTTTTTCCTCAACCTGGCCCGTGGCGAACTGGTCAAGGAACCCGACCTGCACCAGGCGCTGGTGGCGGGCCGGCTGGCCGGCGCGGCGCTCGACGTGCGGGAGCAGGAGCCGCCGGCGGCATCGCCGCTGCACGAACTGGACAACGTGATTCTGTCGCCGCACATCGGCGCGTTTACACGGGAAGGCCAGGCGCGGGTGGTGGCGGCGGTGTGCCGCGATCTCGCCAGCGTGCTCTCCGGCGACGCGCCGAAATACTACGTCAACTTTCCCCGTCCGCCGGACTCCGCTTTGGCGGCGGCAATGCAATACATGGAGTGATTTCTTATGAAGCTGTTCATCGATACTGCGGATACCGCACAGATCAAGGAAGCGGCCGCGCTCGGCATTCTCGACGGCGTGACCACCAATCCTTCGCACGTCGCGAAGACCGGCCGGCCGGCGGCGACCGTGTTTCGCGAAATCTGCGAGCTGACCGATACGCCGGTCAGTCTCGAAACCATCGGCTTGTCGGCCGGCGAGATGATCGCCGAGGGACGCGAACTGGCGAAAATCGCGCCCCATGTCGTGGTCAAGATTCCGATCACGCCCGAAGGGCTCAAGGCCGTGAAGACGCTGTCGGGCGAGGGCATCAAGACCAATGTCACCGTGACCTTCTCGCCCTTGCAGGCGCTGCTCGCGGCCAAGTGCGGCGCGACCTACATCAGCCCGTTCGCCGGCCGTCTCGATGCGGTGGCCCACGACGGCATGAACCTCGTGCGCGAGATCAAGACGATCTACGCCAATTACGGCTACGAGACGCAGATCATCGTGGCGGCGGTGCGTCACCCGCGGCATGTGCTGGAAGCCGCCCTGTGCGGGGCCGACATCTGCACCATGGCCTACGAGGTGATCGCGCAACTGTATCACCATCCGTTGACCGATCTCGGCATCGAGCAGTTTCTCCGCGACTGGAAAGCGGTGCCGCAGTCATGAAGCCGCGTCCGCTTTATCTGGCTGCCGGCTGGCGCACCACGGCGAGCGATCTCACCGTCGTCAATCCGGCCAACGGCGAACCGCTGGCGCGTGTCTGCACGCTCGACCGGGCGGCGGTGCGGCAGGCGATCGCCGATGCCGCGGCGACGCTGGCGGGCTGGCGCGGCCTGACGGCGCTCGAGCGCGGCAATCACCTGCGTCGGCTGGCCGGCGAGGTGGACCGGCGCCGTGAGGAGATCGCCCGGCTCATCACGCAGGAGAACGGCAAGCCGCTGGCCCAGAGCCTCGGCGAGGTCGCCATGACGGTGGACCACCTGCTGTGGTTTGCCGAGGAGGGCCGGCGGGCCTACGGCCGCACGGTGCCGCATCAGGCGCCGGGCAAGCGGCATGTGATCGTGCGCACGCCGATCGGGGTGGTGGGGGCGATCGCGCCGTGGAATTTTCCGCTCGTGCTGGCGGTGCGCAAACTCGCGCCGGCGCTGGCGGCGGGGTGTCCGGTGGTGCTCAAGCCGGCCAGCGCCACGCCGCTGGCGGCACTGGTGTTTGCCGAATGCGCCGAGGCGGCCGGGCTGCCGCCGGGCGTGCTGCAGGTCGTGCTGGGATCGTCGGCCGAAATCGCGGCGGAGTTCCTGGAGAATCCGGCCTGCCGCAAGGTGACGTTCACCGGTTCGACCGAGGTCGGGCAGAAGCTGATCGCGGGTGCGGCCGGTTCCATCAAGCCGCTGTCGCTGGAACTCGGCGGGCATGCCCCGTTTCTGGTTTTTGCCGATGCCGACCTGGACCGTGCGGTCGAGGGGGCGATCATCGCCAAGTTTCGCAACACCGGGCAGTCGTGCATCGCGGCCAGCCGCATCTATGTGGAGCGGACCTGCTACGAGGAATTTCTCGCCCGGTTTGTCGCGCGGGTCGAAGCGCTCAAGGTCGGCGAGGGCATGGCGCCGGGGATGGATGTCGGTCCGTTGATCGATGAACCGTCGCTGCAGAAGGCGCTGGATCACATCGCCGACGCCTCGCGGCGCGGCGCGCGTCTGCTGGCCGGTGGCAAGCGGGTGGGGGAGCAGGGATATTTTCTCGCGCCCACCGTGCTGGCCGACGTGTCGTCCGAGGCGGACTGCATGCGCGAGGAAACCTTCGCGCCGGTCGCTCCGGTGGTGGCCTTCGACACCGAAGCGGAGGCGATCGCCCGGGCCAACGATTCCCGCTATGGATTGAGCGCGTATGCCTATACCCGCGACGTTTCACGGGTCTTCCGGCTGATGGAGGCGCTGGAGGCCGGCACGCTCGGCATCAACGACGCGGTGCCGACCACCAGCCAGTGTCCGTTCGGCGGCGTGAAGCAAAGCGGCTGGGGACGCGAGTTGGGCAGTGAGGGTCTCGATGCCTTTCTCGAAACCAAGCACGTGTCGCTGGGACTTGAGCCATGAGCGAACCCCCGCGCGAGTCGTTTCCTTTCCCGACCGACGCGGCGAGCGCAGCGGCAACCGGCCGCTTGGTCAACTGGCTGGTGGTCGGCGTCGGCGATGTCGCACTCAGGCGGGTGCTTCCGGCGATCGCGCGGGAGCCGCGCAGCGTGCTGTACGGCGTGGTGTCGCGCGACCCGGAGAAGGGAGCCCGGCAGGCGCCGCGAGTCTGGAGCGACCTGCACGATGCCGTGCAGGACGAGGCGATCGACGCGGTGTACCTGGCCACGCCGGTGTTCCTGCATCATGGCCAGGCGCTGCAGGCGCTGCGTGCGGGCAAGCACGTGCTGTGCGAGAAACCGATCGCGTTGTCCTGGGCGGAGGCCTGCGGCATGGAGCAGATCGCGCGGCAGGAAGACCGGCTGCTGGGCGTGGCCTACTTCCGGCGTTATTATCCCAAACTGGTGCGGGCGCGCGAACTGCTGGCGCAGGGGGCGATCGGCCGGCCGGTCATGGCGCTGGCCTGCTGCAGCGAGTGGGTTCCGGATGTCGATGCCGAACGCTCGTGGCTGTTCGATCCGGAGCTGGCCGGATCGGGCCCGCTCCACGACATCGGTTCCCATCGCATCGACGCCTTGACCTTCTTGCTGGGCGAGCCGGTGCGGGTGACGGCGCAGCTGAACACGGCGATGCGGTCCTTTGCGGTCGAGGACGGCGCGAGCGTGCTGATTGAGTATGCGAACGGCGCCCGGGCGCTGGTCGATGCGCGGTGGAACACGCGGGCAGGGCTGGATGATTTTCGCATCGTGGGCACGGAAGGCGTGCTGGAACTGGGGCCGCTGAACGGTCCCGGCCTGCGTTACGGCGACCGGGAAGAACATCTGCCCTGCGACCGGAACCGGCACTATCCCTGCCTGGCGGCGTTCGTGGACGCGATTCTCGAAGGGACGCTGCTCGACTGCAGCGCGGCGCGGGTGCGCGGCACTGCCCGGGTGCTCGATCTCGCCACCCGGGAGTGGCGCCGGGCGCGACCGGTGAGGGTGGCGGGTTGAACGATCGATGTTCGGTGTTTTTTGATGACGATGAATCTCCGTAAACACTCCCAGGGTCTGCACGAGAAGTATGCGACCGATCCGGAACGAGCGGACGCCGATGTCTGGGGACGGCGGGCGAACCCGGTCACGCGGCGCGGTTTCCTGGGCAAGGGAAGCCTGGCGGCCATGGCGACGGTGCTGGGCGCGCGCATCGTGTTCTCCGACAAGATGCCGGGCGGACTGATTCCGGCTGCGCTGGCGCAGACGCCCGAACCCTTCGCCGTGCCGGGCAAGGACGGCCTGGTCTACCTCAACGACCGGCCGATCAACGCCGAGACGCCCGCGCACCTGCTGGATGACGAAGTGACGCCGGCCAACCGGCTGTTCATTCGCAACAACGGCCATCCGCCCGACCTCACCGGAGTCGACATCGAACACTGGCCCCTGCGCATCGAAGGCGAAGCCTGCCTGCGGCCGCGCACCTTTACCCTGGAGGCATTGAAGCGGGACTTTCCC
>CBINJL010000098.1:0-8287 GCA_966250925.1 uncultured Opitutus sp.
AACCAGTAGTAGTTGTGCACCGCGTAGAGGTTGGCGAAGGCCAGCGGTCCCGCCGCGAAACACAGCAGGAGCAACGTGCCCAGTCGGCGCACGGCCGAAGGCGCGGTAAGCCAAAGCACGGCGCCGACCAGCAGGCTGCCTTTCACCAACAAATCGGCGTCCAACGTGCGCAACAGACCGAGCCAGAAGTCGCTTTGGAAACGCATGGCCAGCGGCCCGAAATTCCAGGCCCGCATGTTGGCCGAAACCAGAAATTCAGCGAAGGGATTGCTGGCTTTGACGGCGTCGCCGTAGCTCACCCACACATAGCCGATCGCCAACCCGAAGGCCGGAGCCAGCAGGGCAAATCCGAAACGTGTCAACAGGCTGCGCGGGGCCGTGCGGATTTGCGGCCAAACGGCCTGACAAAACAGCAGCGCCGCGGGCACGAGAAAAACCAAGTAGGTGGTGATTTTGGTCAGTGCCGCCACCGCCGCCAACAGACTGCATGCCACAACGGACCCAATCCGTTTGTTCGCGCCCAGGAGCCGTTCATAGCTCCACAAAAACCAGACGGCCGCGCAAAAGGCCAGAGACTCGATGGCGATGCTGCGGGAGAAAAATGCATATACCGGATTCACCAACAGCAACGCGGGCAGAATCAGGCGCTGGCCGCGATTGAGCGGCAGACGATGTGAGAGCAGATAAAGCCCTGGCAGTGACAGGTAGAAAAACAGCAGCGAAATGGCACGCGCGGTCTGTTCGAGCGGGGCGGTCAGCAAATTGCTCACGCCGGCGACGATAGCTTGATACAGGGGAAACTCCATTGGCACGGACCACGGCGGACCGAACAAAGGCAGCGGCGGCGGCATCGTCCAACCGTCCTGCGCGATCCAATACGCGGTCAGCGCGGTCTGAGTCTGGCGAAACTCGTGGCCGTCGCGCGGAGCGTTGTCGAAACCGACGGAAACCAGCCACGCATGAGCGATCAAAGCCACCAGCAGCAGGGCGACGCCCGCGATAACATCTCGACGTTCGGAAGTTTCCAAGGGGCTATCGTATTTTCACCGCGCTCCAGTAAGACCAGTCAAAAGACGCATTGCCGTTGAGGCCGGGCAGGGTGCGCAAACGCAGTTTACCCGACACTCCCTGCGGAAGCGAGATCACGCGGGTCTGGGGGCCACGAGCTTTCGCGTCGTGCATCGGGTCGAGCAGTTCCGCATCGAGCTGCCAGGGTTCGCCGCCGGAGGCGGGAAGCAGCTCGACCAGGAATTCCACCCCGTCCGTGGCGCCGGCGGCGTCCTTGTAGGCGTCGGGAAAGATGCCAAAATCGACCTGCACTTCATGGGCACCGGTCGGCAGCGGAAAAATCAAATCCGCCGAGGCATGCGCGCTCATACAGGGTTTGCCGTTGAAATCGATCCACAGCAGGCCGGCGGGGTGAATCAACGTTTCCGGCCAGGGGGAAAAATCAGCCAGCTCCGGGCGTTCGGCGGTTGCGAGGGCAACTGCTTTGCGCGCGTCCGCGTCAGGCGCCACCGGAGCGGTCGCAAGGCGGAATGAGCCGTGATCGAGCTCGGGCCACGCCACCACCGCTTCGGCGATGCGCGAACGACTGACGAAGATCGAGATGGTGTCGTTCTCCGCCAGCGGACGCGCCGGCATGTCGAAGCGGTCCAGATACGGTTTGATGAACGCGGGATAGGCGCGGATCTGCCCCGTGACGGCGATCACTGTGACCGGATTCTGCAATCGGCTCAACACGGCGTCGATTTCCGCCGTTTCGTTGAACTTCTGGTCCATGACCATGATCGACGGGCGCGAGGCGAAGTAGGGAAACAAGGGTGTCCACTCGAAGCCAAAGGCCAGCACGTTGTCCGCCGGACGACTGGAAGCGGCAACGATGTCGCCCAGTCCCCGCGGCCACACCTCCTGTTGTTCGAGTTGGCCGGGCCGATAGATGCTTGCGTAGCGCTGCACCTGCGCGCCCAGCGACAGGATCACCAGCGCATAGCGTATCCACAATGGAATGACGGCCCATTCCAGCAGGCGCCCCCACGCCACCGCGAGGGCGAGCAGCAGGAACGCGGCGGTGGCGAAGTAGTAGTAGTCGTGAACATGATACAGGTTGGCGAAAATGAGCGGTCCGCACAGGAACGCCGCCACCAATCCGGCCACGAGGCAGCGGCGGCGATCGGTCCAGATGAGTCCGGTGGCCGCGAGCAGGATGAAGTTGACTGGAGCCAGGCCGACCTGCGCGGCGTGCCGCCAGATTCCCGTCCAGAAATCGCCGCTGAGCCGCAGCTCGCCGGAACCGAGCGTGAAGGCGCGGATATTTTCCGAGACGAATACGGCGGAGAACGGATTCTGCGCCTTCAATTCATCGCTGTAGCGTATCCAAACCATGGCGACAACCAGCGGCGGGACGGCCATGGCGAGACTGCGGGCGATGAGGACGACCCCCTGGCGTCGCGATTCGGTGGCGCCGCGGTTCAGTTCGCGGCCCAGTTGCCAGAGCGTGAACAATCCCGCCGCGCCGAGAAACGCGGCCAACGTGGTGATTTTGGCGAGCGCAGCGGCGATTCCGGCCGCGATCGCCACAGCGAGCCAGCGGTTGGCGCCACTCGGTTTGGGGTTCAGTCCTGCGGTGAATCCGGCCAGGAACCACCACGACAGCGCCCAGGCGCAGGACTCGATCATCACACTGCGTCCATAATAGACGTGCACCGGCCCGAGCAGCATGAGGGCGAGGGTCAGCAATCGCAGCGGCGTGTCGTGGCCGAGCGCGCGTCCGATTCGCCAGATGGCCGGCAAGCCGGCATAAAAAAACAATAGAGAAGCCAGTCGCCCGGCTTCGGTTGCGGGGAGGGAAAACAGCTTCGCGATCAGCGCGGCGGTCGCTTGGTAGATCGGAAATTCGAAAGGGAGAAACCACGGCGGCCCGAACAGCGGAAAGGGACTGCGAAAATCGACGCCGTGTGCGATAAACTCCTGCACCAACAGCGAGGTCTGGATTTGTCGAAACGAGTGAAACTCCAGCAGGCCGTGGTGCCAGCCGGTCGAAACGAACCAAAGATGCAGCGCCAGCGCGCCGAGAAAAATGATGCCGGCGATACGAAGCGCGGGAGCTCGTGACGCGCGATCTTCTGCGGCGGCTGCGAAACGAAGTGGGAAACGCATGGCGAACTACGGAGTGAGGGAAACCTGCCCGACGTAACCCCAGTCGTAGCTCGAGTTGTGCTGCGGACCGGGCAGGACTTCCAAGAGGATTTCACCGGTGGGGTTTGGTGGCAGCGCGACGGTGACTCGTTGTGTGCCGCGGTCATTTTCATTGGACAACGGGGTGATGAGTCGGGTCAGAAGCACCGTCGACTGCGGGCCGCGCCGATCCGTGATGCGCAGCTCGATGCCGTCCGTGGTGTTGCCATTGGTGTAAGCACCGGCGTTCAGCCCGAACTCGACAAAGAGGTTCTGTTGCCCCTCATGGGCAATCAGCGTCAACGCGGCCGGCGCGTGGGTATTGAGCACGGCAACGTTGTCGACGGTGCCGAGAGGGAATCCTCCCGGCGCCGCGGCTTCAACCGGTCGGGGCGAGAACCGGGCAAAGGCCGGCAGGCGGGTGATTTCACGGCGTCCGACTACGATTCTTCCTGCGGCGTCGGGCGCACGGGGCGCGACCAGATAGTCCCGATACGGCGTGAGCGGGAGCGTTTCCCGGAGCGCGGCGTGACGCGACGACGGCACCCAGATGTCGATCTGGAGCTTGTCCGATGTAACCAACGGCTCCGGACCGAGATTCAGTGAGCTCATGGTCTCGTGGATGAACTGCCGTTGGTTGGGAAAACGCCCATACATGATCACCGCGCCTACGGTGGCGGGATCGAGGCGTTCGATACTTTGTTTCACCGCGGCGGGGTTGTGCTCGCGTCCGGCGGTCAGCATCAGCGCCTTCCGTTGCGCATAATAGGGAACCCCGGCATTCCAATCCGCGCCGAGGACCACGATGATATCCTCCGGCGTGGTGAGATCCTGCACGATGTCGACGATCTCCGGCACGGGGACGTTTTTGGCCTGATCTTCCAGATACCGATCGCGGTAGAGGCTGAGTTGAGTCGCGATCACAAAACACACCACGACAGTCTGCAATCCGGCGGACATGCGATGGCCCCATACCGGCTGCTGGAGAACAATGCCCAGCGCGGTGATGAGGAACGCGCCGCTGGCGTAGAAGTAGTATTCGTGAACGAAATACAGATTCGAAAATACGAGCTGGCCCGAAAGGAAGGCGAGCAGCACTCCGATCAGGAGCCACCGTCGCCCGGGAGGCGTTATCAAACCCAGCACGAACAGCAGGGTGAGTCCGGCTTCGCTGGTGATGCCGCGCCGCCACACGTTCACGGTCCATTCCCAATAGGCGAAACTCAGGCGTTGCGGGAGATCGCCGAAACCGAAGAACCCGAAAATGGTTTCGAGAATCGCAGTCTCGGGATTTTGCGCCCGCAGCGAGGCGGCAAACAGCAGCCAGGTCAGCCCCAGGACAAGTGGCACGGAGAACAGCGCCACCATGCGCCCCAGAATTCGGCGGCGTTGTGCGGCGTCGGGGGCCTCGACGAAAAGAACTCGCAGCGTGAACAGGCAGGCGGCCACGCTGAACACGACCATGGTGGTCGGCTTGACCGCGGCGGCCAGCGAACCGGCGATGGCGGCAACGAACAGCCACCCGGCGGCCGCGTTGCGCAAATACCGGCAATACGCGGCGAGAAACCACATCGCGAAACAGAAGACGCAGGACTCGATCAGGAAACTGCGGGAGAAAAACAGATAGATCGGACTGGTGAGAATCAGCGAGAGCGGGATCCAGCGGGTCGAGCGCGGCAGGCCGATCGAGCCGAGGAACAGGTAGAATGCCGGCAGTGCGGCCTGGAAAAACAGCCAACTGGCCAGTCGTCCGCTCAGGTCGAGCGGCAGGTCCGCCATTCCTGAGATCCAGACCGCCGTCGCCTGATGAAACGGGAACTCCTGCGGAATAGACCACGGCGGTCCCAGCAGCGGAGTCAGATACCTGAGCCCGTCCAGCCCGCCCGGATAATACAAAGCGGAGATGGCTGTCTGGAGCTGCCGAAACTCATGCACGCCCAGCAGGGTGGAATCCCAGCCGATAAACAGCACCTTGGCGTTGATGAGCCAGGCGACGGCGAGGACAAAAAGTCCGTAGGGAAACGGGGAAAAGCCGGGGCGGACTGCGCGCATTTTCCGATGCTTTGAAGGAACGGCCCGCATTATTCAACGCACAGGAACGAAACGGAGACGGTAGGTGGCAATAACATGACGGAAACTCGCGGCGTGGAGTCGCGGCTATTTGACCTCGACGCGTCGCCAGTAGGCCCAGTCGAAACTATCCTGTCCGGCCGGGCCGGCGTCGGTGACGAGTTTCAGATAGCCGTTAAAGGGTGAGGTGGTTTTCACGGTGCAGGCTTGCAGGCCGTGGTCGGAAAAGAACCCGCGAGGGATCAAGGTGCGTTCAAAGAGGAGGACTTCCCAGTTTTCAGGCGTGATCAGGAAGACGCGAAACCGCACGCCATCGGAGTCGGCGTAGGCGCCTTCGGCGATGCCGAATTCGAGCTCGATCTGCGATGCGCCCGCCGGTGGCTCGATCTCGATCGCACACGGCGGATGCGCGCTGAATGCATTGCCGGCCGGCGAGGGTTGGGCGGAGAGATTGAATGGCGTAATCACGCGCCGGGGCAGGGGCGAAAATCCGGCGAAGAGTTCGTCCGGTTTCAGGTCGCTCGCTTCGTAGGTTGTTGCGCTTGGCGCCGGATGCAGCCGCGATTCGGCCTGACCTTCGTAGAGGTAGAGTCCGGGTTTGTTGAGGGCGAGGAACGATTCGATCGCGAACACTGCGTTTTCGCGGCGCACGAAGACGGCCACATCACCGGTCGCAAACATCATCACTGGATCCATCCCCAGTTCCTCGCGCAGGGATTTGAAGCGTTCGCCGTGCGGATCGGCGGAACGCCGGACCACCACGGCGGCGATATTATCCGCGCCGGTTTCGGCGATTGCCTGGGCAATGGCAGCAGCGTTGTCCAGGCGTTCCTCGGGCACCATGATCGCCCGGCGTTCGCTGTAATAGGGAATGACGGAACTCCAGTGCAGTCCGAGGCCGAGCAACACGTCGTCGGGCTGGGTGGCTGCTTTGAGGGCGAGGGCGATATCCGGTGGGGCGCGATTGGCGTTGAGCTGGGCGTCGAGATAGTGGCGTTGATAACCGCTGAGCTGGGCGGCCAGAGCGATGACAATCACGACGCAACGGGCCGGCAGGGAAATTTTTTCGCTGATCCAGACTTCGCGCAGCAGCAGCGCCAGCACGCCAACCAGGAATGCGGCGATGGCGTAGAAATAGTAGTCGTGAACAAAATACAGGTTGGCGAAGACCAGCGGACCGACCGCGGCGAAGATGAGCAACAGAATCATTCGCCACCAGGGCCGCGACGGGCCGACGCAGAGCAGGAGCAGGATGAGTCCGAGGCTTGCGAGCGGCAGGGAAGTGCGTTCGACGAAACGGGCGAGTTGCCACCAGAAGTCAGTCGAGAGTCGCTGCTCGGCCGTGCCGAAATTCCATTGCTGCAGGGCCTCCGTGGTCTGCGTCACACCGAGCACGCTGCGGGATTTGACCACATCGGTGTAGTGCGTCCACGCGACGCCCATCAGTATCGAAAATCCGGAGACAATCGTGAACCGCAGTGCGACTGCCAGCCGACGGCCGGAATTGTTCCGGAAGGCGGCCAGTGTCAGCGCGACGCCGACGACAAGGGCGATCGCCAGCGTGGGCACTTTTATCATCGCCGCGGCGGCGCCGATCAGCATGGCGAGAATCACCCAGACCACGTTGCGGTGGTTGAGCGCCATCTGCAGCAGCCACAGAAACCAGCAGCTGGTGGCGAACGCCGTGGACTCGATCAGAACGGTGCGGGAGTAAAAGAGCAGGACGGGTGTGACCAACAGCAGGGCGGCGAACAGCAGCGCCTCATCCCATGGGTGCCGTAAGCCGCGCACCAGTAGGACCAAGGGAACGAGCGAAAGATAAAAAAAGCCCAGCGCGACTCCACGACCGCATTGATCGATGCCGGCGCCTGAAACTTTCGCCGTCGCGGCGACCAGGCTTTGGTAGAGCGGGAACTCGAACGGAATCGTCCACGGCGCCCCCAGGACCGGCGTCGGGTAATCCAGCGCGAATCCCCCGCGCTCAATCCAATAGGCTGAAAGCGCCGTCTGCGTCTGGCGAAAGCCGTGGGTGTCGAGCACCGGGTTTTCCCATCCTTGGGTCGAGTAGTGGAAGTTTATCCCGAAGGCTGCCAGGAGCAGCAGCAAGGCGCAGCAGAAGCGTGGCGCAGAGTGGGACGGAGGCGATTCGGCGGGCATGGACGCGAAAGCGGGCGGAAAACGCGGTGCACGAACGGTGCGGTGGAATCAGGGCGTCACCATTTTTCGGATACCCTCGGGCAATGAAACAGCCGGGTTCCATCCGATGGCCTGCTTCAGTTTCGCATTGTCGAGCAGACTGGTCTGCACGTCCCAAGTGTGGGCGGACTGGGTCTGGGTGGAAATCGTTTTTCCGGTCGCTTTGCTCACGAGGTCGATGACTTCGGCGATGGAATGTGAGACACCACTGCTCAGGTTGAAGATTCCCACCGGACGCTGCCGCACCACGCCTTCCAGTGCGGACAGGAAGTCGGTGTAGTGCAGGAAATCCTTGCGAGCCGAGCCGTCGCCCCAGACTTGAAACGGCCGTCCTTCGCGTGCGCTTTGAATCAGAAACGGGATGATGCCCTGCGGCTTGTAGTGCGGAGTGGGGAAGCCATACGGATTCGAAATGCGCAGGATGGTGTAGCGCAGCCCGTGCCGCCGACCGAATTCGGTGATGATGTTTTCGGCGGCCAACTTGGCATGGCCATACCAGCCGATGGGGCGGCATTCGTCGGTCTCGCGCGACGGTTGGCTGTTGTGTGCCGGACCGTAAATTGCGCCGCCCGAGGAGAAGAATATGAAGTGAATCTGTTCGGCCCGCGGCGAGTCGACGATGGCCTTGAGCAAACGAATCAGCAGTGGAATGTCCTGCTCCCATTCGAGACCGACATGGCGTTCCGAGCTGAACGGGAGCGTGCTCCAGGCGAGATGCATCAACGTATCCGTCTGATCGAGCAGGTTGTCGACAAACAGGGTTTCCAGCGCGATGTGATTCTGGCCACCCGAGCGCGACAGACTGAGCACCTCATGTCCCTGGGCCGCGAAGTGCGTGCGAACC
>CBINJL010000099.1:0-8244 GCA_966250925.1 uncultured Opitutus sp.
GTCTTGCCGGCGTCGGGGTGCGAGATGATCGCAAAGGTGCGGCGGCGGGCGATTTCCTGGGCGGGCGTCATGGCGAAACGGGCGAGCGTCCGGGGGGCACGGCGCAGCGTCAAGGATGGACGGGGACCGGAGCGGTGGCGGCCGTGAAAAAGAGGGAAGCGTGGAGGGGGGGGGGGGGGGGACGGGAAGGGAACCGCGAAGGGACGCGAAGAGGCACGAAGGCGTAGTGGTGAAGAAAGGCGGCGTAGTGGTGAGGAAAGGAGGTGTTCGCGAGGCGAGATTGGATTGAGGTGAAGAACCGACGTCCTCGTCCGTTTTTGGGTGGAAGGGCGTGGCTGGGCTGGAGATGAACGGACGAGGACGTCCGTTCTCCGGTAGGGGCGTTGGAGAATAATTGATCGGGCTGTTTTACATTTTGCTAACGCCCACCCGGCTGGACGCCGCTTTAGTTCCGGATAGGTTGTGACGATCGCGCAAAACCCTGCCATGAATCTCGTCGTCCTTTTTCTGTCTCTCTATGCTGTCATCGCGCTGGCGATCGCGCTGATGCTGCGGCGTGCCCCCATGGGCTACGAGGATGCAGCGGGCTTTCACCGCGGCGAGCGGGAAGCGCCCGAAGAGGAGTTGCCGACCGCGCAAATCGAGGCATTTCCGTCCCGCCGCACCGGGACGTTGTAAATGTAAATTCGGGTTTTGGCTTTCGTCGCTCCGGCCCGCCGTGATGATGCGGGCATGGCGAACGATTCCGCTCATCTACAACTGAAGTCCAATGCCAAGGGGCGGGTCCTTTCCGGACACCCCTGGGTGTTTGCCAACGAGGTGGAAGCGCTGGCGCCGGCGGACCGGGATGGCGAGGTGGTGGAGTGTCGGGATCGGCGCGGACGCTCACTGGGTTTGGGTATCTACAACAGCCGTTCGCAAATCGTGTGGCGTCGTCTGGGCGCCGGTCGCACCGCCCTCGACACGGACTACCTCCAGGCGGCGTTGCGTGCGGCGGTGGCGCGGCGGGGCGGGGCGGATTTTCGGTTCGGGCGCCTGGTCTGGTCGGAGTCGGACGGATTGCCCGGCGTGGTGGTGGACCGCTTCGGCGACACCTTGGTCATGCAATTGCAGACCCTGGCGATGGACCGGCGGCGGGCGAAGCTCGCCGCACTGTTGGTCGACCTAACCGGTGCGACCGAAGTGATTCACCGCGACGATGCCTCGATCCGGCGGCTGGAAGGGCTGGAGCCGCATGTATCCACACTTTCAGGACAGCCGTGGGCGCCGCGGTGGGCGACGATCGAAGGCATGGATTACTGGCTCGATCTGATGTCGGGACAGAAGACCGGATTTTATCTCGATCAACGCGAGCAGCATCTGGCCGTGGCCGCCCACGTGCGGCGACTGGCGGGGGCAGGCGAACGGCCGCGGGTGCTGGACACGTTCTGCAATCAAGGCGCGTTTGCGCTGCATGCGGCGCGGGCGGGGGCGGCGGAAGTGCTCGGGCTCGACAGCGCGGGCGACGCGATCGCGCAGGCGAAGCGCAACGCCGAGCGTAATGGACTCGCGGATACGTGTCGGTTTGAGGAAGCCAATGTCTTCGACTGGTTCAGCGCGAACCGTGACGAACGCTGGGATGTGATCGTGCTCGATCCGCCGCCCTTTGCAAAGTCACGCAAGGCCCTGGAAGGCGCGATGCGCGGCTACAAGGAACTGAACCTGCGGGCACTGCAGGGCCTGCGGCCGGGCGGACTGCTGGCGACCTACACTTGCTCCCATCACATGCAGGACGCGGAGCTGCGGCAGATGGTGGCGGCGGCGGCGGCCGATGCCCGGCGTCACGTGCAGATTATCGAATTCTGTCACCAGCCGGCGGATCACCCAGTGTTGGTGACGATGCCCGAAAGCGAATACCTGCGCGGCTACATCCTGCGGGTGGAGTGATCCTGTATTCCGCAATTGATATTTAGCGCAAAGAGCGCGGAGGCCGCAACGCACGCGAAGAAAGACGTTAAGGAAATCGCAACAATGCCGCAGGGGCTCACCGCATGGGTGAATCCGGATATGGCGGCTTGGGCGTGATTCTCACGCGGTGCAATCAGTGTTCATCAGTGTGGATCAGTGGTTAAAATCCCGGCGGCGCCTACTTACCCGACGAGGTGAAGGGAAACCACTGATGAACACTGAAGGGCATTGATGAAGTGGAGGCCGGTCGTCGGCGAGCGACGACTCTACATTTTTGTAGTCGGCCGCCATGTGGTGATGAGGCTCCCCTGATCAGCGTTCATCAGTGTGGATCAGTGGTTAAAATCCCAGCGGTGCCTACTTGCCCGGCGAGGTGAAGGGAAACCACCGATGAACACTGATGGGCACTTATGAAAAGTGGCGTGGTCGTCGGCGAGCGACGACTCTACATTTTCTGCAGTCGGCCGGTCGCCATTCAGTGATGACGCTACCAGATCAGTGTTCATCAGTGTGGATCAGTGGTTAAAATCTCAGCGGTGCCTACTTGCCCGGCGAGATGAAGGGAAACCACTGATAACCACTGAGAGACACTTATGAAAAGTGGCGTGGTCGTCGGCGAGCGACGACCCTACATTTTTGTAGTCGGCCGCCATGTGGTGATGAGGCTCCCCTGATCAGCGTTCATCAGTGTGGATCAGTGGTTAAAATCCCAGCGGTGCCTACTTGCCCGGCGAGGTGAAGGGAAACCACCGATGAACACTGATGGGCACTTATGAAAAGTGGCGTGGTCGTCGGCGATCGACGACCCTTCTACATTTTTGTAGTCGGTCGGCCACCATGCGGTGACTGATCCCCAGATCAGTGTTCATCAGTGTGGATCAGTGGTTAAAATCTCAGCGATGCCTACTTGCCCGGCGAGGTGAAGGGAAACCACTGATAACCACTGAGGGACACTTATGAAAAGTGGCGTGGTCGTCGGCGAGCGACGACTCTCCATGAAGTAGCACCGAATGCGTCCGGATTTGCGCGCTTCCGGTGTTGCGCATGCCGCGGCTCAGGCGCGGGTGTTTTGGCGCCGGCGACGTTGTTGCCAAATGCACAGACCGGCGAGACCGACGGCGCAGGCGCCCCAGGTGGAGGGCTCGGGCACGGGCGTGAAATCGACGGTGGAGTCGAACGGCTTGAAGTGCAGTTCGGCGCCGTTGTGGGTGTAGCTATTGGCCACGATCTGGCCTTCGGGGGCGACGTTGCCGCTGTTGGAAAGGTTGATCAATGGCGCCAGCACCGAGCCGTAGAAACGGGCGCCGCCGCCCAGGCTGACGGAGTCGGCGAGACTGGGGTTGTTGTCGGGCACGATATTCCAGAGCAACTGGTCGTTGTTGGCGCCTTCGTTGAAATTGAGGCCGTTGAAGATGGTCTTGCCGTTGGCGTTGGTGACGTTGACGACGAAGGTCACGTTGGCCGGAACGTCGATTTTCACCTGGCTGACGCGCTCTTGATTCTGGTCCCACGAGCCGTTGCCGTTGGCGTCGTAAAGCACGCCGTTGAAGAGGTTCATATCGAGGTTGAACACCACGACGCCGCTGGTCTGACCGTTGGCGTTGAGTTTCAGCGTTTGGCCTTGGATTTGAATCAGACCGGTGGCGGTGGCGGCAGCGAGCGCGGTGGCGAGCTGCTGCTGGATGGTGGCAAAGTTCCAGTTGGCGGGGCCCGGGTTGTTGCGGGGATCGCTGGAGCCCAAGGCGTGATTGGTGTTGCTTGTGCTGAGCGTTCCACCGCCGCCGGTCAGGCGCTTTTGGGTGGCGTCCCAGGAATAGTTTCCGGTCAGGCCGGGCAACGCGGCGTAACCGCTCTCAAGATGCACGAAGTTCTGCATCGTGAGGTTGCCCGCGACGTAAAGCGTGGGATCGGAGCTGGGGCCATACAGGTTGGGCTTTTGCGCAACGGCGCCGCCTTGCAGATACAGATTGCCGCCAACCGCCAGCGGCCCCCAAGTGTCGCCGTAGTTGGTGAACGACGCGTTGTTGAAGGAGATCAGTCCGTAGTTGCGGATGGTCTGGTCGACGGTCCACACGGCGTTGTTTACCGAGGCTTGGGCGCGTGCCGTGCCGGTGCCGACCAGCACGAAGCCGAGCAGCAGAACCCACGGGCGCAGGGAAGCGGTCAACGCTTTCATGGTGATAAAGTCTTCGGCACGCAGCAGGGCGGAGTCAAACCGCGGGCGATGGGCATGATTACGCAGTGTGACTGCGCAGGTTTTTTGCAGTTAACGCGACGAGTAGATTAGCGATCGCTGGCCGGCAGTCCCAACAGGCGTCGTTCGGCAGGGAGGAGATCGAGCTGTTCGAGCACCGGATAGTCGGCGAGGGGGTGGCTTGATTGCAGCACGAGCGCGGCCCAGAAGGCGCTGTCGGGATTTTCGGCCACGCCGGGGCCGGCTTCGGTGAGCAACGTGCGGGCTTCGGTGCGGTTGCCCCGCAGCCATTGCCAACCGGCGCGGGCGGCGATAGTGCGCGGACTGCGCGGCAGGGCGGCGAGACGGGTTTCGGCCTGCGCTTCCAATTCCGCCCGTTGGCGCGGGAGGGCGGCGCCGAGGCGGAGCCAGGCGGTGACGACGTCGATACTGTCGGGCTGGCGTCGCACCCATTGATCGAGCAGTTGCCAAAGTTGGTCGGTCTGGCCGGCGGCGCGCCATTGGTCACGGAGGGCCGCGTAGGCCCAGAAGGCCTGGGGCGTGCGGGTGATCACGCCGGTGAGCGCGGTCTCGGCCCAGGCGGGGTTGCGCCAGAGGTGGGCGAGCCGGGCGAGGACGCGTAACTCGCCGTTGTGGGGGGCACGCAGGGCTTGTTGCACGGCTTCGTTCCACGCTTCGCGGGCGGCGTTGGGATGACTGGTATCGTGCAGGCGGCGGGCGCCGAGCGCGAGCAGCAGGGTGTCGGTGGAAATGGGGCCGAAGATGGCGTTGCGCAACGGTTCGAGCGCGGGGCCGAGTTCGCCGGCGCCGACTAGCAGCTCGGTGTAAATCTCGGCAATGGGGGCGGCGAGACGACGTTCCGGCGGAAACGCTTTTAACCAGTCCAGCGCGGCCGAGGCCCGCCGCACGCTGGCGAGCCAGTCCGCCACCGCCGCGATGTCAGCGTCGGAGCCGACGCTGCCCTGCAGGCGGGCGGCGAGCACATCGAAGGCCTCACGTGGCGCGGTGAGCGTGACCGGGTTGCCGGGCTGGGGCGGCAGTTTCTCCAGCAGCACGGGCAACAGCCGACCGGCTCGCGGACCGTTTTGTTCACGCGCGGTGTCCTTGAGCAGTTCGAGCGCGGCGCGCACGCGCACCTCGGGTTGGTCGAGCAACGCTTCCAATTCCGTGCGGCCCTGGGCGCGTTCGAGCAAGTCGGGGCTCCAGGTGCGGGCGACGGCCAGATCGAGACGCGCCTGCTGGTCGTCGGGGTCGAGCGCGATCAACTGCGCGAGATGGGTTTTCATCGCCTCGACATCGCCGAGATTGAGCGCGAGCGAACTCGCCACGCGTTGAAAGGCGGCGTCGTCCCGGGCGACGGCGGCGGGCACGGGCGCGAGTGCGTCCTGGCCGATTTTGATTTCGCCGAAACGCAGGGCGTCGGAAGCGAGGGCGATGCGCGCGGCGAGATCGTCGGGCGCGAGGGCGACGACTTGTTGCCGGGCCGCCACCGCTTGGTCGTCGCCGACTTCGGAAAGATAGCCGGCGATGCGTTGCCAGGTGTCGATGTCGTGGGAACTGAGTTGGGCGGCCCGCTGGAGCGACAGCAGCAGATTGCGATAATCCTGGGCGGCGTCGAAGGCGGCGGCCTGCTCCAAAGTGCGTTGCAACCGCCAGGCATTCAGGGCGGGTTTCACCCACACGAGATAGACGGGGACGACGACGATGAGGCTGACGAGGGCGACGCCCAGGGCGATCAACGACCAACGTTCGCCGGGGGAACGGTGATCCCAGGAGTCGTGGAGTCGGGAAATTAGTTTTTGCAACGGTTGGCCCATGCGGGGGTGTTCCTTTTACGCTCTTGGCATCGGGCGCCAAACTCAGAGCTTTAGCAAACTTCTCGCAACCTGCTTCACCAAATTATGGATACGGATCGTTCCAGACCGACTGCGACGACGTCGGCCGGCGTGCCTGCCGCGGCGGCGCCGAATTGGCGGGATGCGGTTTGGCTGGCGGCGCTGTGGGGACCGTTATGGTGGCGATGGGCGGCGGCGTGGAATCACGATCCGGAAGTCGCGCACGGTTGGGCGGTGCCGGTGCTGGCGGGTTATCTGTTGTGGCAACACTGGCGGAGCGGCGGGGCGTTTCGCGGGGATGGGAACCGGCGGCTTTCGCGGTTCGCGCCAATCGTAATGGGCGGCGGACTGCTGGGCGTGTGGCTGACGCTGCCCGTGCTCGAAGCTAACCCGATGTGGCCGCGGGCACAGTGGACCGGTGGAGTCGCGGCCGTGCTGGCGACCTGGGCCTGGCTGGTCTGGCGAGGCGGGCGGGCAGCGCTGCGCTGCGGCTGGTTTCCCGTGCTGTTTTTGCTCACCGCGATTTCCTGGCCGAGTCTGGTGCGGGCGCCGTTGGTGAACACGTTGACGCGTTGGCATGCCGAGCTGGCGGCGGAGATCGTGACGCTGGGCGGGCGCGCCGCGGTGGTGCGTGGTCACATCATTGAAGTCGAATCGGGGCTGATCGGAGTGGAGGAGGCGTGCAGCGGATTGCGGTCGTTGCAGGCGGTGTGGATGTTTGCGTGGTTTTTCGGCGAGCTGCATCGCCTGAGCGTGCGCCGACGGGTGGTGTTGGTGGCCTTCGCGATGCTGGCGGCGATGGCGTTTAATGTCGTGCGCACGGTATGGCTCACCTGGCTCGCGGGCGCGGCGACAGCGGGCGCGGAAAGCTGGCACGGCCCGGCCGGCATCGCGGTCATGGTGGCAACGTTGATTGCAATCGTGGTCGCCGCCGACCGACTGCGGAAAGCGGCACCGGCTCCGGCGGAGGAAACGGTCATCGTGCGGCCGCGGTGGCGTCCCACGCCGCGGGCGGCGCTTTGGCGTGTGGTGCCGATCGTGGTCGGATTGGAAATTGCGATGATCGGCTGGTATCGGCCGAAACCGCCGGGGCCGTTGGCCGGGCATTGGCAATTGGCGACGCAGGTGACGGGCTGGGAGCCTCGGCCGTTATCGGCGGATGTGCTGGCCACGCTGATGTGCTCCTCGGCGGACCAGTTGCGGGCGGCGCAGGTGTGGAACGGTGCTCCGGCTCTGGCCATGGTGTTTCGCTGGGAAAACGATCAGGACGGCCTGAGCACGTTGACCAATGCGCATGATCCGGCCGTCTGCATGCCGGCGATCGGCGCGACGCTGACGGCGCTGGGCGAACCCGTGGCGGTGACGTTGGAAGGACGCACCTTGATCTTCGACGCCTACCGTTTCGAGGTGAACGGTCGCAATCAATACGTGTTCAACGCGGTGTGGGATGCGACGAGCGGCGAGGCGACACCGCGCGCGGTCATGGGGGGCAGCCGGGAAAGTGAACGTTTCGCGCGGGTATGGCGTGGACGTCGATCGGCCGACCGCGACCGCATCGTTTTCGTGTTGCAGGATTCGGTGAGCGCGGCCGATGCGGAGGCTTGGCTGCGGCGGGTGGTGCCGACGTTGCTGCGTATCCGGTCTTTGGATGCGCAGCACTGAATGCCACAAAAAACGGACCGGGGGGGCGGTCCGTTTTCATTGGAATAACATTGTGAATTTCGGAACTCAGGGCCGGCGCGCGGCGTGGATAGTGATGCCGCCGCCCGAGGTGTCTGCGCGGACTTCCGTGCCGCCGCCGTTGATCGTGCCGGTGGCGTGGGTGCGGCTTTGTTTGGTCGCGGTGAAGGGCAGGTCGTCAAATTTCACTGAACCGCCGGAGGTGTCGGCGGTGACACTGTAGCGGCCGGTGGGATCAAGCCCGATGGAAATGCTGCCGCCCGAGGTGTCGGCCTCGACCTTGCGGGCTTCGGGCGCGACATAACCGATCTTGATGCTGCCGCCGGAGGTATCGGCTTCGATCACATCCAGGCCGTAGCCGACGGAAATGGCGCCGCCGGAAGTGTCGAGTTCCAGCTTCCGGGCGCCGCCGTCGATCGTGATGGCGCCGCCCGAAGTGTCGGCTTCGATTTCGCCGCTGAAATCGCCTTCGACCGTGATGGGGCCACCGGAAGTGTCCAGTTCGAGGTGGGTGTGGGCGGGGCAACGGATACTGACGGCGAACTGAGCGCGGTTGTTGCCTTTGGACAACCAGCCGGATTTGCGGTT
>CBINJL010000100.1:0-8139 GCA_966250925.1 uncultured Opitutus sp.
AAAGCACGCGGTGCGCGCCGAGTTCTGCCACCGCGAGCTCCACCAGTCCGGCCTCGGGTCCCGCGCCCGAGGTGTCGACCCAGAGATTGTCCAGCCCGCGCGCGGCCCGGATTCCCCGCACGCCGCATCCGGTGAGGTGCGCCATCACGATTTTCACGTCAGGCCAGCGCCGCGCCAATTCGCAGGTATCCTCCGGATCGGAATGAAACGCCCGCTCGCGGATGTTGGTCTGACTCCAGGAGTGCTGCAGCACGGGCACATTGTAACGCCGCGCCACTTCCATCACCGGCGTCATCACCGCGTCGCGCGCGTTGCAGGAAATCTCCAACTTGAGGCCATGGAAACCACCGCGCTTTTCAAAACAGCGTTCCGCTTCGCGCCAGACTTCGCGGGCACCGAGCATGGGGTTGAGTCCGCAGAATCCGACGTAGAATCGCGGCGCCTGTTGAACCACCTTGGCCACGTCGTCGTTGAGCACCCGTGTCTGCTCGGCCGTCGGCAACCGTCCGTAACGCAGCACGTCGCCGAGCGCCACCATGCGCACGATGCCCTGCCGTTTCGCCGCCTTCACCTGACGCGCGATTTCCGCCGCCTCTCCGCCAGCGCCGAAGAAGATCGGATGCGTATGGAAGTCGATGATACTCAAAGGGGAATTCCGGCGTTTTCCGGATTGTGAAATTTCATTTCCAAGTCGCTCCCATTTAATAACTTGCCGCCGTCGTAAGGGAAGGTCGTTTTTTGAGTGATGCCCTCCGATTTCCCCATGGAAACTGCGTCGATTGATCGCTGGCTGGCCACCCCTCCGGCAGCCGTGATTGAAGCGGTGAAATTTCAAACCGGCGACTACCTTGTGCTCGGCGTCGGCGGCAAGATGGGCACCACCCTCGCGCTCATGTTGCGTCAGGCTCTCGACGCCGCCGGCCGCACTGCCCGCGTCATCGGTGTCTCGCGTTTCAGCCGCCCGGAAGTGCGCGCCGCGCTCGAAGCCGAGGGCATTGAAACCCGCTCCTGTGATCTCGCCGATCCCTCCGCGCTCGCGGACCTGCCCGACATCACCAACGTGTTTTTTCTCGCCGGTCAGAAGTTCGGCACCACCGACGCGCCCGAAGCGACGTGGCTGCAAAACACCGTCGTGCCGGCCTTCGTCGCGCGTCGTTTTTCCGCCGCGCGCTTCGTGGTGTTTTCCACCGGCTGCGTGTATCCGTTCGCCGCGATCGACGGACCGGGCTGCGACGAGTCGACTCCGTTGTCATGCCAGGGTGAATACGCCAGTTCCTGCGTCGGCCGCGAACGCGTGTTCGCCCACTACGCGAAGACGCAGGGCAATCCCGTGCTGCTGTTCCGTCTCAACTATTCCTGCGAGCGGCGCTACGGCGTGCTGGTGGACATCGCCACGCGGGTGCGCGACGGCGAGCCGGTCGATCTCGGCACCGGCTGGGTGAATCTCATCTGGCAAACCGACGCCGTGGCCGTCGCCATCCGCAGCCTCGATCTCGCCGCGTCGCCAGCGCGTCCGCTCAATGTCACGGGCGTCGCCAAACACGCCGTGCGCGACATCGCGCTCGCCTTTGGCCGGCGCTTCGGCGTCGACCCGCGCTTTACTGGCGAACCGGCGCCGACCGCCTGGTTGTCCGATGCACGCGAATGCATCCGCCTTTTCGGCGAACCCGAATTCTCGCTCGAACAGATGATCGATGCCGTCGCGACTCACCTCACTCAAGGCGGCGCACTGCTGGGCAAGCCCACTCATTTCGAAACCCGCGATGGCAATTTCTAATCTCGCTTCTCTCCGCCAGCACCTGCTGGCCGGTCAGGTCATCCCGGCACATCCGCTCGCGCTCGATGCGGATCGCCGCCTCTCCGAAAAGCACCAGCGCGCACTCTCGCGTTACTACGTCGCGGCCGGTTGCGGCGGCATCGCGGTGGCGGTGCACTCCACCCAGTTTGAGATTCGCGAGCCGCGCCACGGCCTGTTGCAACCGGTGCTGGAACTGGCCAGCCGCACGATCGACGAAAGTCTCGCCGGCACCTCACGACCGTTTGCCAAAGTGGCCGGCGTTTGCGGCCGCACCACGCAGGCCGTCCAGGAAGCCACCCTCGCCCGCGACCTCGGTTACCATGCCGCCCTGCTCAGTCTCGCCGCCTGGGGCGACGCCCCGGAAGACGCGTTGCTCGAACACGCCGCCATCGTCGGCCGCGAGTTGCCGTTGATCGGATTCTATCTGCAACCGGCGGTCGGCGGCCGCGTGTTGTCGCGCCGATTCTGGACGCGCTTCGCGGAAATCGAATCGGTGGTCGCGGTGAAAATCGCGCCCTTCAACCGCTACCAGACGCAGGACGTCGTGCGCGGCGTGATCGCGTCCGGCCGCGACGACGTCGCGCTGTATACCGGCAACGACGACACCATTGTCACCGACCTGCTCAGTCCGTTCACCTTCGAGCACAACGGACATCCCGTGACCCGCCGCATCGTCGGCGGCCTGCTCGGCCATTGGGGCGTGTGGACGCGCGCCGCCGTGCAGCTCTTTGCCCAACTGCAGTTCATGCGCGACGACCGCACGATCGACGTCAAATGGCTGCAGCGCGCCAACGCCGTCACCGACATGAACGCCGCCGTCTTCGACGCCGCCCATGGTTTCGCCGGCTGCATTCCCGGCATTCTTGAAGTGCTGCGCCGCCAGGGCCTCGTGCCGACCGCGCTCTGCCTCAACCCCGAGGAAACACTTTCGCCCGGACAGGCCGAGGAACTGAGTCGCGTCGCCGCCGCCTACCCCGATCTCACCGACGACGCCTTCATCGCCGCCCATCTCGATCAATGGCTGAAGTGATCCGTCTGCTGACACCGGCGCTGGCATTCATCGCGGGAACACCGTTCGCCCACGCCACCGACGTCACGGCCGAACTGGGACTGCCCCGGCTCGACGCCAGTCGGCTCACTGTCGTCGATCTCAATACCGACGGGCATGCCGATCTGGTCGTGCGTCTCAACTCCCGCGACACCGCCGATCCGCAGGTTTTTCTCTGGCAACCTGATCCCACCGCCGCCCTGCGCGGTCGTTTCATCTCCGTGGCGGAGTCCGCACTGCCCGCGCTCAGTCCGCGTGATGTGATCACGTTTGCCGATCTCGACAACGACGACCACGCCGACGCCATCGTGGCCCGCTACCTCGATTACCTGCAGCCCGATTTCACGCCCCCCGCCGACGCTCCCGCCCGCACCGCCTGGTTGCGCGGTCGCGGCGACGGCTCTTTCGATTCGCCGCAAATCATCGCCGCCGCACCTGCGGCCACCACCACCGCCATCGCGGTCGGCGATGCCAATGCCGACGGCCGTCCCGATCTCTGGCTGGGCAATTGGTATGAACGCTACTTTTCCGGCTACGAATCGTTTTCCAACGACCTGCTGCTGCAGTATCCGAATTCCCATGACGCCCCGACGTTTGCCCGCTGGCCGCTTCCCGGCGAATCGGCGCCACTCGATCCTGCGACCGATCCCGGCGGCCGGCCCACCTACGGCACCGTGATCGCGCATCTCGACCCCGCGTCCGCGGGACTGCCCTATCTGCTCGAACTCAACTATGGCCGCCGCTGGAACCGCCTCTGGCAACTCACCGATCGGACCGTGTTGCTCGCCCCCAAGACCACAGACACGCCACCGCCAATGCGCCCCGCCGGTCCGCTCGCCTATCGCGGCGACGAGATCACGCGCATCCTGCACGGCGTCGACATCGCGCCCGCCGCCGGCTTCGACGGCGACGTGATTCGCCACGGACGTCATCCGCGCTGGCTGCACGAACAGGCCGCGGACGACCCGCGTTTCAAGCGCGACGACGAACCGCCCTTTCGCGCCAACGGCAACACCTTCGACGCCGCCATCGGCGACATCGACAACGACGGCGACTTCGACGTCTTCGTCTCGACCATCATCCACAATTGGGCGGGCGACTCCTCCGACCGTTCCCGCTTTCTCGTCAATCGCCTGCGCGAAACCGGCACGCTGCATTTCGATTCGCCGTCAGAGCTTTCCGTCGACCGCATGCCCGCGGTCGAGACGCCGGAGAACCGCAACTTCAATCAGGGCGACATCTTTTGCGAACTCGCCGACCTCGACAACGACGGCCGGCTCGACCTCATCCTCTGCTCGTCCGACTACAGCGACCCGCCGCCGCACGACGAACGGCTGCGCATCTACTTTCAACAGCCCGACGGCACGTTCGCCGAACACACCGCGGCTCTCGGCATCGATCATCTCGGCGCCGGCCAACCCGCGTTGCTCGACTTTGATCGCGACGGCGCCCTCGACCTGATCGTCGGGCAGACCTTCAACCGCTTCGACGCCGAACGTCGTCGCGCCGCCGCCCTCGCCAATGGCAGTCTCGCTGCGGACGCTCCAACCGACGCGCACGGGCAACCGATTCTCCGCGTATATCACAACACGTGGAGCGCCGGTCGCGCCGGGCTTACCCTGCGCTTGCAGGGCGATCCCGGGCGCGGCGTCGCTCGCGATGCCTTCGGCGCCATTGTCACCGCGACCGTCGATCTCGACAGCGATCCAACCACCCCGCCCGTCACGCTCATCCGTCAATTGATCGGTCCCGGCGGTCACGCCGGCAAACGCAGCGACAGCCTCGTCCACTTCGGGCTTGGTGCCGCCCCTCGCATCGAATCGCTCACCATCGTCTGGCCCGACGCCGCCCGCACCACGACTACCTTCGGCCCATTGGATGCCGGCCCGTGGGCCATTGATTTCACTTCTCCGCACAACCCGCAACGCCTCGCCCCATGATCCGTCGACTCGGCTCCCTTCTCGCCTCCGCTTGCGCTTTTGCCGCAACACCCCTGCTCGCTCAAACTCAGGACACGTTGCCCCCGCAATTCCCCGCCGCGCTGGTGCAACGCGCCGTCGATCTCAATGCGCCGCGCTGGCGCTTCGTCGAAGCGGTGCGTTATCGCGAGATGCCGCAGACTTTTGCCCTGCAGATCACCGCGCTCGCCGCTCACGCCGCGCCGGACTACGAAGTGAACGGCCAGCCGCTGGCCGCGCACCTCGCCGACAAACTTCGCTTCATCCTCGTCACCCCGGAGCCCTATCCCGACGGCAGCTCCCGCGAGCCGGAAGCGCTCGGCGGCATCGGTGGCTGGACGCATCACGTGCCGGCCAACGCCATCCTGCTGGCCAAACACACGCCCGCCGTCTGGAACCAACTTAGCGCCGACGAACGCGCCCGCGCCGATCTGCTCATGCAGGCCCTCGCCGTCGCCGCGCACTGGTGCCTCGACGACGACAACAACTATTACGTGCTCACCGACGGCGTGACGCTGTTTCACCGCAGTTGGAATCCCAACCACGTCGAGGGCTACGTCGGCGTCATCGTCGCCGCTTCGCTCTACTTCGGCGCGGATGAATTGAACGCCTTTTTCCGCGGCTTCGACTTCGATCAATTCGCCGCCCGCCTCGAAGCCGCCAACTTCCGCAACATTCTCAATTGCTGGACGTGGACCCCGACCGTGCGCGACCGCATGATGTTCGGCGGCGATCTCGCCGTGCCGGACAACCAAGTTCTCGTGCCCGGACTCGTCACCACCGGCCGCGGTATCCGCAACGACTTTTCCTACGACGGCATGACGCTCGACGAGACCTGGCCGCTCTACCGCAGCCAGGCCCTGCGGGTCTTCAACAAGGCCGTGCGCAACGAGGTCAATGTCCACGGCGAAATCGCCGGGCGGATCCTTGGCGAGGATACAGGCGCGACCCGCTCGCCCTGGGACGGCCAGACCGGATTCATCTTCGAATTCGAATCGATGGATTGGTTCGGCCTGCGCACCAACCTGGCCTACGCGTTCGAGGCCTCGATGATCGACCTCATGACCGCGACCACGTTGAAGGAAATCGGCGAATGGCGCACCGACGCCGGCGGACGCTACATCGAACGCCGCATGGCCGTGGGCATGGCCGACTTCATGTTCCGCGCCCGCGAAGGCTTCACCGGCTGGGCCAACGGCAAGGTCGGCAACTACGACTGGGAAGACTACTTTCTACCGCAGGGCGCCGATATGGTTGTCGAGCTGTGGCAGGCCTACTTCGAACCCGCCCCACCGCCCACGCCCGCCGAGCCGATCGACGTGGCCGTCGCGGCAACCGCGACCGCGCACACCACGATTTTTGCCGATCCCGCGACTTACGCCGCCTGGCCCGATCTGGTGCGTCTGCCCGACGGCACGCTCGTCGCCGCCTTCTGCGCCACCGAAGAACACCTCGCCCCCGACGGCAAAATCCTGCTCATCCACTCCACCGACAACGGCCACACTTGGAGCGATCCCGTCGTCGCCTACGACTCGCCGCTCGACGACCGCGAAAGCGGACTCACCGTCTCGCCCGACGGCACGCTGGCCTTGCACGTGTGGAGCACAGCCTGGACGCCGGAGGCCTACGCTGCCCTCAAACCCGACGCCTATCCCGCTGATACCCTCGCGCGCTGGTCTGAACACGTCTCGACCGACGCCTACCACGACGCTGCCGAGCGGCAGGGCGCCTGGGTGCTCACCTCCACCGACGGCGGCAAATCCTGGAGCGATCCCGTGCGCGGTCCCGATGCCATTCACGGCGGCATCGTGCTGACCGACGGGACTTGGATGGCCGCCGCCTACCGGGAGGAAAACGGCCGCATCGGCATCCACACCGCAGAGCAGTCAACCGGTCCCTGGCAACGCATCCAAACGGTGGATACGCCCGCCAACGTTCATCGCCGCTTCGGCGAACCGCATCTCGCGCAACTTCCTTCCGGCCGCATCGTGCTGGCCGTGCGCTCCACCGCCGCCCCCTACGACGACCAGAACGTCAACAACCGCTTTTACACCGCGTTCTCCGACGACAATGGCCGCACTTGGAGCGAACTTGTTTCCAGCCAGCGCTGGGGTTATCCGTCGCATCTGCTCACGCTCGCCGACGGCCGCCTGCTCGCCACCTACGGCTACCGCCGCCCGCCCTTCGGCATCCGCGCCAGCCTGAGCAACGACGGTATCAACTGGATCGATACGCCGGAACTCGTCCTGCGCGCCGACTCCCCCGACCACGATCTCGGCTACGCCGCCTCGGTGGAAGTTTCACCCGGCGAAATCCTCACCATTTATTATCAAAAGCCCGACGCCACGACCCGCCCCGCCATCATGACCACCCGCTGGCATCTGCCGGCGAAGTAACAGGGCCGCAAACCACGCTTTCGCCTTCGGCTCAAGCGCGGCTACCTTCTCCGCCGCGCTCTTCCCGTAGCCACGTTGGAGCGCAGCGACAACGTGGCCCCATCTGCCTCTCCGCCCTTCCACACCCATCCCGGCCACTCACCCCACCGCACCACGCAGCCGCAACCACGCTTTCGCCTTCGGCTCAAGCGCGGCTACCCCTTCCGCCGCGCGCTCCCGTAGCCGCGTTGGAGCGCAGCGACAACGTGGCCCCAGCTGCCTTTCCGCCCTCCCACCCCCCTCACCGGTAACCCACTCCGCCGTAATCGTCGTCGGCGATCGACGCCCCTACGGCGTCACACCAAAGTCAAACGCCCTTCGTTCTCCTCACCACTCCGCCCAGCATTCGCCGGCACCGTCCAAGCCGAGATCCCAGGGGCCGCCAAATGCCGATTGGCCGGCGGTGCGCACGTCGATTTCGCCAGCGGTGATCTGCAGCGTTGGCCAGCCGTTGTCGTCCGGCCGCGCATAAAGATCGGGATAGGTTTCCAGCACCGCCGTCTGCACCGCGGACGGCCAGCCGCTCAGTCCCGCGAAGTAGTGATGTCCGTTGCGCTCCACGCTGGCGTTGCCCAACGCGGCCTGCACCGCGAGGTCCTGCGGCAGCGCCACCGGGCCGACATTTGACAGGTCTTCACCGCTCATCAGCAGCCCACCGCCGCGCCGCGCGAGCAGACAGCGATTGGCCACGCCGTGAATGACACCTTTGCAGTTTTTGTGACTCACACCGACATAACCGAGATCGAGCGCCCGGCGCAGGTCCGCCGGTTCGCCACCCGACTCGTCGATCAACAGGGCCGGCCGATTCGTCCAACGCGGCAACGCCCGCGCCACGTCGTCGCCGAGCGCCACATCGCGATGCAATGGCTGCTCCAGAAAACGCAGCCGGGGCCAGAGCGC
>CBINJL010000101.1:0-8077 GCA_966250925.1 uncultured Opitutus sp.
TGTCGGCGGCCTCGACGTGCACGGGGCCGCTGAGGTCGGCGGCGAGCAGGGCTTCAGGGGCGAACCGGCCGGGCGCGGTCTGGCGAATCCAGCGCACCTCGTTGTCCTGGGCCTCGCAGAACACGATGTCATCGAGCCCGTCCTGATCGAGGTCGATGGCCTTGACGTGGGCGATCCAGGGCGGGAGCGGGCCAAACGTGCCCAATTCGCGCGCCTGCAGCAGATCGCGGGTGTCGACCGGACCGGCCGGGGCGGGCGGGGGCGTTGCCGCGATCGGCTCGGCGCGGGGACCGCAGCCGGTGAGGCAGGCGAAGGCGAGGGCAAAGGGCAGGGCGTTAAGCCAGGCGGCGGCGGTGCGAAAGCGGGGCATGGCGGGTGAAGGCGGAGCGGGCGGCGGACGACGCAAAGCGAGACGGCGTCGGGCCGCAACCTCAAGGGCGCAATCCATTAGCGGACGGCGGCGTGACCGTGCGGTCGGGTAATAGTTGCCCGGTTCGCGCGCGGCGGCGCAGGCGGACGCCGAAGGGTAACGAGGCGGGGCATTTGTTTCCAAAACCCGCTCGCGGCAAGTGGCTTAACGGCGAAAATTCGTTAACCGGCGGGCGGACGCGGGGGTATTGACAATGAGTGTCGGCCGATTGCCATCGGACTTTCTCCAAAAGCGTCTTGCGCGGGGTGAAGGCGTTCCCGATGCTGACGCGCATTTTTTCGCTTCAGACCGCCTATTCGCGCCATGGTATCGCCCAACACAGACGTAGCTTACGACAGCAAGATCGAGGGAGACATCGTCGTCTCACGCCTCGATGCGGTGGTGAATTGGATCCGCACCAACTCGATGTGGCCGATGCCGATGGGCCTGGCCTGTTGTGCGATCGAGCTCATGGGGTCGGCGGCCGCCCGTTTCGACATCGCCCGATTCGGGGCGGAAGTGATGCGCTTTTCGCCGCGTCAGTCGGACTGCATGATCGTGGCCGGCACGGTGACCTATAAAATGGCTCCGCATGTGCGCCGCATTTACGACCAGATGGCCGAGCCCAAGTGGGTCATCGCCATGGGCGCCTGCGCTTCCTCGGGCGGCATGTATCGCAGTTACGCGACGCTGCAGGGCGTGGATCGCATCGTGCCGGTCGACGTCTATGTGAGCGGTTGCCCGCCGCGGCCGGAGGCCTTGCTCGACGCCCTGATCAAGCTGCAGGACAAGGTCAAACGCACCAAGTCCTTCAAAAACCTGAGCGCCTGACCTGCGCGAAACCGATTAGACCGACCGATTTGACCGATTCCACCATGACCGCGCTTGCCGCCGCCGAAATCGTCACCGCCCTCCAAGCCCAATTTACCAACGCCACGCCGCGCGCCTCCGTCGATCATCCGGCGGTGAACGTGCCCATGGCGGAGGTGCATGCCGTGTTGCGCTGGCTGCGGGACGAGCGGGGATTCGATTTCCTGCTCGACGTGACCGGCATCGACTGGGCGGAAGGCGTTTCCCCGCGCTTCACCGCTGTCTGGCACCTGTATTCGACCACGGGCCACGACTACATCCGCGTGGCCGCGGATTGCGCCGACGATGTGAATCCCACCGCGCCGACGGTGACCGATCTGTGGGGCGCGGCCGACTGGCATGAGCGCGAGACCTACGACCTGATGGGCATCGTTTACGACGGTCATCCCGACCTGCGCCGCATTTTGATGTGGGACGGTTATCCCCATCATCCCTTGCGCAAAGAATTTCCGCTGGCCGGCATCGAGACGGAATTGCCCGACATCGAAGTGGCCGAGGAAACCCAGGCCAAGGTTATCGCCGCGCCGATGATGGGCGGGCCGTTCGTCGCCTCGAACAAGGGTGAGATGAACCTCACCGACGCCGAACCGAAGGCGAAGGACGAGAGCTGGAGCGAGAAGAAGCCGAAACCGGAAAACCGCTGAACGCACCTTACTGATGGCTACCGAATTTACCGTTCCCGACGCCGGCGCGAAGACCGCGGCCGCGGCGCAATCGCAGGAGTTCGAGACCGAAAAGATGTCCCTGGCAATGGGACCGTCGCATCCCTCGACCCACGGCGTGCTGCGTCTCCAGCTCGAACTCGACGGCGAAACCGTGACCAAGTGCGACCCGGTGCTGGGCTACCTGCACCGCGGCGACGAGAAGATTGCCGAGAACATGACCTACAACCAGTTCGTGCCCTACACGGACCGGTTGGACTACCTCGCCCCGCTGGCCAACAACGCCACCTACGCGGCCGCGGTGGAAAAGCTCGCCGGTCTCGAAGTGCCGGCCCGGGTGCAGTCGATCCGCGTGATCACCTCGGAAATGGCGCGCATTTCGTCGCACCTCATGGGCCTCGGCGCCTACGGCATCGATGTCGGCGCCTGGTCGGTGTTTCTCTACAGCTTCACCGAGCGCGAAAAACTCTACACCCTTTTCGAAGAGCTCACCGGGGCGCGCTTCACCACCAGCTATAGCCGCATCGGCGGCGTTTCGCGTGACGTGCCGGAAGGCTGGACTGATCGCGTGCTCGGGTTCTGCGATCAATTCCTGCCGATTCTCGACGAGATTCTGAAGTTGTTGACCCGCAACAAGATCTTCATGGATCGCACCGTCGATGTCGGGGTGATTTCCGCCGCCGACGCCATTTCCTACGGTTTGTCGGGGCCGAACCTGCGCGGCTCAGGCGTTAAAAGCGACCTGCGCAAGGACCGGCCGTATTGGGGCTACGAGAATTACGAATTCGACGTGCCGGTCGGTTCGAAGGGCGACTGCTACGACCGCTACCTTTGCCGTGGTGAGGAGATGAAACAGTCGGTGCGCATCATCCGCCAGGCCATCGCAGCCTTCCCGGCGGGACCGCACTACGCGCCGGACGCGGTGCGGATTTTCGCACCGCCCAAGGCCAAGGTGCTCACCTCGATGGAGGAGTTGATCAACAACTTCATGATCGTGACCGAAGGTCCGCTGATGCCGGCGGGTGAAGCGTATTTCGAAGCTGAGAATCCCAAGGGCACGCTCGGTTTCTTCATTGTGAGCAAGGGCGGCGGCGTGCCGTGGCGGATGAAGATCCGCGGTCCGTCCTTCTGCAATCTGTCCATCCTGCCCAAGCTTTGCGCCGGCGAACTCGTTTCCGACGTCGTCTCCATCCTCGGCTCGCTCGACTTCGTCATGGGCGAATGCGACCGCTGATTTTTTGAAGTAGTGAGCATCGAGTAGCGAGTAGTGAGCATGATCAAATCCACCAACCGAATCCGCCGCACCCGCCTGCACCCGATGCTACTCGCTACCCGCTACTCGCTACCCGCTACTTTTCTGCCCGCATGAATTTGAAGCCTGAAACCCTGACCCGTATCGACGAGGTCATTACGCACTACCCGGAGAAGCGCAGCGGGACGTTGCCGTTGCTGCACCTCATCCAGGAGGACGTCGGCTACATCTCCGACGAGGCGCTCGAATGGATCGCCCAGAAGCTCGGGCTGGAGCCGATCAACGTCTACGAGGTGGTGACGTTTTACCCGATGTTCCGCCGCCAGCCGATCGGCAAACGCCACATCAAGGTCTGCCGCACCCTGTCGTGTGCGCTGATGGGCGGCTACCGGACCTGCGCCAAGTTCGAGTCGGAGTTCAACACCCACCTGGGCGAGGTTTCGCCCGACGGCGAAGTCACGGTCGAGTTCGTCGAATGTCTCGCGAGCTGCGGCACCGCGCCGGTTGTCATGATCGACGAGGAACTGCACGAAAACGTCGACGAGGCGAAGGCCAAACAACTCAGCGATCAGATCAAGGCCGAGGCCGCCAAACGAGGATAACACCATGTCCGCACCCGCCGAAACCCGCATCATTTTCAAGCACATCGACGAGGAGGGCTACTCCAACGACATCGACTGCTACCTGAAGCACGGAGGTTACGAGATCCTCAAGAAGGCCGTCACCCAGAAACCCGAGGACATCCGCGAGGAGGTCAAGAAGTCCGGCCTGCGCGGCCGCGGCGGCGCCGGGTTCTCCTGCGGCCTCAAGTGGTCGTTCGTCGATCGCAAGAGCGGCAAACCGATCTACTTGATCGTTAACGCCGACGAGTCCGAACCGGGCACCTTCAAGGATCGTTACATCATCCATCAGGACCCGCACCAGCTCATCGAGGGCATCATGATTTCCTGTTTCGCGAACGACGTGAAGCAGGCCTACATCTACATCCGCGGCGAATTCCCGGAAGGCGCCCGCATCCTCGAAAAGGCCATTCAGGAAGCCCGGGACAAAAACTTCGTCGGCGCCAACATCTGCGGCTCCGCTTACTCCTGCGAAATCTACGTGCACCGCGGTGCCGGCGCCTACATCTGCGGTGAGGAAACCGGCCTGATCGAGTCGCTCGAAGGCAAACGCGCCAACCCGCGCATCAAGCCGCCTTATTTCCCGGCCGTGCTCGGCCTCTACCAGTGCCCGACGATCGTGAACAACGTGGAGACGCTCTGCCACGTGAAGCACATCCTCGAAATGGGCGCCGACGAGTATCTCAAGATCGGCACGCCCAACAACACCGGCACGCGCATCTTCTGCGTCTCCGGCCACGTCAAGCGGCCGGGTTACTACGAGTTTCCCTGCGGCGCGGTCACGATGGGGCAGTTACTCTACGACGTCTGCGGCGGCCCGCGCGACGGCCACACCTTCAAGGCCGTCATTCCCGGCGGCTCCTCGGCCAAGATCCTGCGCTTCGGCGAGACCTTCAAACTCAAGCAGAAGGACGGCTCGATGAAGGAAATTGGCGTCGAGGACATCGCGATGGACTTTGATACGCTCGCCGCCTGCGGCACCATGGGCGGCTCCGGCGGCGTCATCGTGATGGACGACTCCGTCAACATGGTCGAGGCGCTGGCCAACATCAACGCGTTCTACTCCCACGAAAGCTGCGGCCAGTGCACGCCCTGCCGTGAAGGGTCGCTGTGGATGAAGAAGATTTCCTCCCGCATGGTGCACGGCGAGGCCCGGCCCGAGGACGGCGAACTCATCAAGAGCGTCGCCGACCAGATCGCCGGCCGCACCATCTGCGCCTTCGGCGAAGCCTGCTCGTGGCCGACCCAGAGCTTCGTGCTTAAGTTCGGCGACGAATTCAAAACCTACGGCGAAGCCAAGAAGTCCAAACCCGCCGATTCCCTCGAACTCGTCTGATCTGATTTTTGGCCCACGGACCACACGGAATACACTGAAAATGAAAAACACCGTCATACACTCTTCCGTGTTTTCCGTGTGTTCCGTGGGCTAACCTGCTCCTCCGTCCTCTCCGACTTTCCGCAATGATTCAGCCTGCCCAACCCGAGCTCGTGACCGTCACCATCGACGGCAAGGAGGTCTCCGTGCCGAAGGGCACGAACGTGATCGAGGCCGCTCGCCTGGTCGGCACCGACGTGCCGCACTACTGCTACCATCCGAAGCTGTCCATCGCCGGCAACTGCCGCATGTGCCTGATCGAAATGGGCATGCCCATGAGCGATCGCGCCACCCGCGAGCCGATCATGGACCCGGAGACGGGCAAGCAGAAGATCGGCTGGATTCCGCGTCCGCAGATCGGCTGCGCCACCACCGTCGCGCCGGGCATGCACATCAAGACGCAGTCGCCCATGGTCAAGGAGTGCCGCGAGGGCGTGATGGAGTTTCTCCTCATCAATCACCCGCTCGACTGCCCGATCTGCGACCAGGCCGGCGAGTGCAAGCTGCAGGAACAGGCCACCGGCTACGGCCGCGGTTATTCGCGGTTCATCGAGCACAAGAATGTGAAGCCCAAGCGCACCCGTCTCGGGCCGCGCGTCACGCTCGACGACGAACGCTGCGTGCTCTGCTCGCGTTGCATCCGCTTCTGCAAGGAGGTCGCCAAGGACGACGTGCTTGGGTTCGTCGACCGCGGTTCCTACTCCACGCTCACCTGCTACCCGGGCAAGGAGCTCAAGAACAATTACTCGCTCAACACCGTCGACATCTGCCCGGTCGGCGCACTCACCTCGACGGACTTCCGTTTCAAGATGCGCGTCTGGTTCCTCAAACAGACCAACAGCATCTGCACGGAAAGTAGTGTCGGCGCGAATACGGTGGTCTGGTCGCGCGAGGGCGTGATCTATCGCATCACTCCGCGCCGTAACGACGAGGTCAACGACACCTGGATGGCCGACAGCGGCCGCCTGCTCTACAAGCAGGTGCAGGCGGAAAACCGTCTCACCGAAGCCGCCATCGACGGCACCCTCGCCACGCCGGCTTCCGCCATCGCCGCCGCCGCGCAACTCGCGAAATCCGGCAGCGTCGCCGTGGTCGCGTCCGGCCGCAGCTCGGTCGAGGAACAGTATCTCACCAAACAACTCGCCGCTTCGTTGTCGGCCAACGTGCATCTGGTCGGTCACACGGGCGAAGGCGACGGCCTGCTCATCTCGGCCGATCGCAATCCCAACACCCGCGGCGCGCTGGTCACCGGCTTGATCGACTCCGCTCCGGCCACGGCGCTGCACAATCTCGCCGCCGCCATCGATGCCGGCCAGGTCAAGACCGTCATCAGCGTGGGCGAGGATCTCGCCGCCGCCGGACTCACCACCGAGCACCTGCGCAAGGTTTCTGTGGTGTTCCTCGGCACCCATGGCTCGCCCACCACCGCGGTGGCGAAAGTCGTCATCCCGACGCTCACCGTTTTCGAAAAGAACGGCACCTTCATCAATCAGCAGTTCCGCCTGCAGAAGTTTGCCAAGGCCATCCCCGGCCCGGCCGGCGCGACCGACGACCTCGTGGCGTTGGCGCAATTGCTCGCCGCCGTGAGTGAAAACGCCGCGGTTGCCGGCGATCTCGCTTCGGTCTGGCAACGCCTCAACGCCGAGGTGCCCGCTCTCGCCACCGTCACCTACGCCACCTGCCCGCCGACCGGCCTGCTGCTCGACGGATCGGCGTGGGACACCCTCGCGTTCCCTGAAGGCGAAACGCTCCACTTCAAACCCGCCGTCGCGGAAGCCAGCGCCTGATCGTCCCGACCATGATCGATCTTTATTTCAGTTTTCCCGTGTGGATGCAGTCGGCCCTGAAGGGGCTGGCTGTGATCATGGTGATCATTCCGATCGCCGGCGGCTGCTCGCTGGCCGAGCGCAAGGTCTCGGCCTGGATTCAAGGCCGTCCCGGTCCCAACCGCGCGGTGGTGCCGTGGGTGGCGTGGATTCCGTTCCTGGGTCGCTTCCTGCAGCGTCTCGGTGTGTTTCACCTCATGGCCGACGGCGCGAAGTTCGTCTTCAAGGAAGACGTCGTCCCCGGCCACGTTAACAAGTTCTACTATTACCTCGCGCCGCTGGTCGCGTTGGTGCCTGCGCTCTGCACCATCGTGGTGGTGCCGTTCGGCGCTTACTACGACGCCGCGGCGGAGGCGATGAAGCCGATCATTCTGGCCAACGTCGATGTCGGCATCCTCGCCGTCTTCGCCATCGGTTCGCTCGGGGTGTATTCGCTGATTCTCGCCGGCTGGGCTTCGAATTCGAAATACCCCTTCCTCGGCGGCGTGCGTGCCTCGGCCCAGCTCATCTCCTACGAGCTGTCGATGACGTTGTCGGTGCTGCCCGTGTTTCTCTGGGTGAATGCGCCGGGCGGGCAGGGGACGCTGAGTCTTTTCGACGTGGTCGAAAGCCAGTCGCAGCCCGGCTTCTTCGGCGGCATGTGGTTCGTGTTTCTGATGCCGTTGTGCGCGTTCGTGTTTCTGGTCGCGCTCTTCGCCGAAACCAACCGCCAGCCATTCGACATGCCGGAGTCTGAGGCCGACCTCGTGGGCGGTTTCCACACCGAATACGGCGAGTTCAAATGGTCCCTGTTCTTCGTGGCGGAATACGCTCACATGACCATCGGCTCGGGCATCTTCGTGCTGCTCTTCCTCGGCGGCTGGAATCCGTTGCCGTGGGTGCCGCTGGAACCGCTCGTCGCCGGTCTGCCCGCGTGGCTCGGCGGCCTGATCGGCATCAGCGTTTTTCTCGGCAAGGTGTTCGCCTTCATCTTCCTCTTCATGTGGGTCCGCTGGACGCTGCCGCGCTTCCGCTACGACCAGGTCATGAAGCTCGGCTGGCAGAAACTTCTGCCGCTCGCCAT
>CBINJL010000102.1:0-7984 GCA_966250925.1 uncultured Opitutus sp.
GCATCAAACTCGAGAGCTACGTTTCTGACGAAGTCGGTCTGCCGACCCTGCAGGACATCCTCGCCGAACTTTCCAAACCCGGCCGCGATCCGCGCGAGAAGTTCGAAGCGTTCGCGTTCGCCGAAGGCATCAACCAGCCCGAGGACCTCCGCCCCGGCATGAAGTTGCCCGGCATCGTGACCAACGTCACCGCCTTCGGCGCCTTCGTCGATGTCGGCGTGCACCAGGACGGACTCGTCCACGTCAGCCAAATCGCCGACACCTTCGTCAAAGATCCGGCCGAGCACGTGAAGCCCGGCCAGAAGGTCACCGTCACAGTCACGGAAATCGATCTCGCCCGCAAACGTATCGCCCTGTCGATGCGCAGTGCGCCCGAACTCGGCGGCCGCAACGCCGGCGGCGGCGCGGGCAATGGCGGCGCCCGCACCTCGCCCGGCCGTTCGGACGGACCGCGGCGCGACAATCGCGGCGGCAGCCCCGCACCGCGCCGTGACAGCGGCGGTGGTGGCGGCGGTGCTCGCGGCGGCTCGCTCACCGGCGACTGGTTCAGCGCCGCGCTCAACAAAAAGCGGTAATCGACCCTATCGCGGCCCCATCTCCCAACCCGCGCGCGAATGTGACGTTTCCGTTGCACCGCGCGGGGGGCGATGTAGGCTCTTCATTCCCGTTAAACGACATCAACCCCGTTCCATGACCTCTGAAATTCCCTCCGAAGTTCTCGACGAAAAACTCATCATCAGCGGCATTCACCTCGACCTCACCGACGCGATCAAACTCCACGTCCGTGAAAAGGTCAGTAAACTGCTCCGCCACGAGCCCCGCATCGACCGGGTGCGCATCGACATCGAATACCACCCGACGAAGTCGCATCACGGTCAATTCACCGCCAAGGGCCACATCGAGATTCAGGGACCGGACCTCATCGCCTCGGACAACGGCGACGAAGCCTACGCGGCGATCGACAAAGTCGTGAGCGAACTTGATCGCAAATTGCGCAAACGCGCCACCGACCGCCTCAGTAAACGCACCCAGCTCCACGGCGTGGAACTCGACACCGATTTGCCCAAGATCGATTGAACCGCCAGGCGATGCCTGGCCGGCGCCACCCTGCCCGTTTCGCCAACCCGCCACCCCGTGTGGCGGGTTTTTTATCGGTAACTCACCCACTGCCTGATTGTTACATCCTGCACAACGGGGCATGGAAAACGCCCGGCGTTTTTGTAACAAACCTGCAACAACGCCGTGCGTCACCAGCTGGGTATGAAAACCGATCCGCGTTTCGTCCATCGTTTCGGCGAACGTCTTTCAGCCTCCGGCATCAACCTCCAGTTGTCCGAGGCCGTAAGCCATCACATCGTGGTGAAAGCGGGGCGTCTGCTGCACCACCAACCGCGCATTGATGATGTCAACATCGTGCTGATCCGCGACCGTGAGGGCGCGCCGCAGATTCAATTCACCGCCAAAGGCCGCGTGGAGCGTTCAGGCGCGACCCTGCTCGCCTCGGCCTCGGGTGAAACCGCCTGCGGCGCGATCAACCTGGTGGTCGAGCGGCTCGACCGCGCCCTTCGCCGCCAGGCCGCGATCTGTGAGGCCCAGCACCGCCTGCACCTCCTCTCGCCTTGGTCCGGCCGCTCCCTGCTCACGCCGTCCTGAAACAGAGCCCCCGCGTCCCATCCCGATCCACCTCCGCTTCGTCATGACGAGCGGAGGTTTTTTGTCGCCAAAGGTTTTCGCTTTCGTCGCGCCGCCTCGCCGCCAATCGTGCCCGCATGATCGAAACGCTCGGCTTCGATGCCGATGACACCCTGTGGCACAACGAAACACTCTTCGTCGCGACCCATGCGAAGTTGTGCACGCTGCTCTCCCACTACCATGAGGCCGCGCAGGTCGACGCCACGCTCAACGCCACCGAACGTCGCAACCTCGCCCGCTACGGCTACGGCATCAAGAGCTTCACCCTTTCGGCCATCGAAACGGCCATCGAGTTGAGCGACGGCCGCGTCTCCGCCGCCGAAATCCGCGAGATCATCGCCCTCGCCCACGCCATGCTCGACCACCCCGTCGAAACATTGGTCGGCGTGCCCGAGACCGTCGCGGCCCTCGCCGCCACCGGCCGTTACCGCATGCTCGTCATCACCAAGGGCGACCTGCGCGACCAGACCCGCAAGGTCGGCCTCTCGCAACTCGACCCGCACTTTGCCGAGATCGAGGTCGTGACGGAAAAAGACCCCGCCACCTATCGCCGCGTGCTGGCCCGCCACGGCGTCGATCCCGCCGCATTTCTGATGGTGGGCAACTCGATCAAGAGCGACATCCTCCCGGTGCTCGATCTCGGCGGCCACGCCGCCCACGTGCCGTATCCGCATACTTGGGAACTCGACCGCGCCGACCGCGAACCCGCGGGCCCCCGTTTTCATCAACTCGAAACCATCGCCGACTTGCCCTCGCTGCTCGACACGCTGAATTCGTAACTCGCTTCATCGTGGCGCGTTGTCCGGTTTCTCCACCGCCCGCGCTCCGCATTTTCATCCTCAACTTCTCCCCCGTTGCCTCCCCTGAAGATTCTCTTCGTATCACCCGAGGTCGATCCTTTCGTCAAAGTCGGCGGCCTCGCTGACATGGTGGGTTCGTTGCCCAAGGATCTCGCCACCCTCGGTCACGATGTGCGCGTCGTGTGTCCCGCCTACGGCAGCCTCAAACTCTCCGACGACGACTGGACCGCCCGGCCTGAACCTCTCGGGGTCGAGGTCGGCGCCGGCGCGCATTGGGGCCGCACCTGGCAATCGCACCTGCCCGCATCGACGGTGCCGATGTATTGCCTGGAGCATGACAACTTCTTCGGCCGCCCTGAAGTTTATGCCGGGCCCTGGGGCGATCATCCCGACAACGATCTGCGCTTCATCTTCCTGTGCCGCGGCGCGCTGACGCTCTGCCAGCAACTCGGCTGGATTCCCGACGTCATTCACTGCCACGACTGGACCACGGGGTTTATTCCCCTGTTGCTCAACACCAGCCTGCGCGACACGCCGCTGGGTCGCGCGGCCACGGTCTTCACCATCCACAACCTTGAGCACCAGGGCTACTGCGACCGCCGCGCGCTCGATTTCGCCCGGGTGCCGGTGAGTGAATTCCGCCCCGACAGCACCGAATCGCACGGCAAGGTCAACATGATGAAGGCGGGCCTCTATCATGCGACCAAACTCACCACCGTGAGTCCCACCTATGCCGAGGAAATCAAGACGGCGGACGGCGGATTCGGCCTCGACCACGTGCTGCGGTTTCGCGCCGCCGACCTGACCGGCATCGTCAACGGCATCGACACCGCGTCGTGGAATCCGGGAACGGACCCGTCATTGCCGTTCCACTACACGGCGGAAAACTTCGGCGGTAAATCCACCTGCAAGGCCGCGCTGCAAAAACAACTCGGGCTCGAAATCGATCCCCACATCGCGCTCTTCGGCGTGGTTTCACGCTTCGCCACCCAGAAGGGACTCGATCTGCTGGCCGCGGCGCTGCCGCACGTCGTCTCGCGCATGCATGTGCAATTCGCGATCCTTGGCAGCGGCGATCCCGGACTCGAAACGGCGTTTCGCGATTGTGCGGCAAAATTCCCCGGCCAAGTCGGCGTGCATGTCGGCTTCAACGCCAGACTCGCCCGCCTGATTCAAGCCGGCGGCGACTTCTTCGTCATGCCCAGCCGCGCCGAACCCTGCGGCCTCACCCAACTCTACGCCATGCGCTACGGCACGCCGCCGATTGTGCGCGCCACCGGTGGACTCGTGGACACGGTCGAACAGTTTGTTGAAGGCACCGGCCGCGGCACGGGATTTGTTTTCAAGGACGCCACCGCCCCCGCGCTCTACAACACCATCGGCTGGGCCAACGCGACCTACTACGACCGGCCCGATGAATACCGTCAGCTCCGCCGCAACGGCATGGCGCGCGATTTCAGCTGGGGCGCCAGCGCCCGCCGCTACCTCGACATCTACCAATGGGCCATCGCCGCCCGTCGGGGTTAGCCCCCGCATGACTGCGCGGACGACACTGCGACGAACCGCTCCGTCCGCCCGGACTGCGTTTCGAATCATCGCCATCGTGATCATCGCAATGGTCGCGACCTTGGTGATATTTTCCCCGCGCTGGTGGATACTGACGGACTACCGGCCTGGCACGTTTCAATGGGATCGTGCTCACACCTATCTCCAACAGTGTGAAGATCCGTTTCGCGACGATATAGAACCGGCGATGCGTTGGCGATTAGGCCCGCCGTTGCTCGCTCATTATCTGGGCTTGGACGGCCGAACGCCCTTAGGGATTCCCCTACTCGGAGTCGCTTGCCTGCTCGGCTACATCGCAAGACTGCTGCAACGGAGAACCGGAAGTTGGCACCTTGCCTTGGCAGGCACCATAACCTGCTCCACGACTTCAGCCGTGCTGGTGCCGTTGCACTGGTGGGGCATCAACGATGCGTGGGTTTGGTTGGCACTCATGGTCATCGCATTTAGTCCCCGTCAGATCACGGTCGTGGCAGCACTGTTATTGGCACCGTGGGTAGATGAGCGCTTTTTAATCGGACTACCACTGGCGTTAACGGTGCGGTTGATTGACACGGGAAGACGTCCGCAGCCAAACGCCGTCTGGTTCACGTTGGCACTTTTACCCTATGTCGGGCTTCGCATGCTTGGCGGAGGGAATCCAATGACCGGAGCAATCGAACAAACTTTTTTTCGCACCGTATTGCTCGACAGCCTCTTTCGCATCGGTCTTGCGCCACTCGCATGGTGGATGGGACTTCGCGCAATGTGGATTCCGATCACATTGGTGTTTTGGCATATCGACAACTTTCGCCGGATACTTTTGGTGGTGGTATTCGCGAGCACGGCGACAATCTCATTTGTGCTCGCATCAGACATGAGTCGTTCCGCGGCCATTGTGCTACCGGTCGGAGTGCTGGGGTTGCTCCAGCTTTGGCACCAATATCCTGAACAAAAACACCGTTGGGCCTGGGGCATCTCAGCGCTTGGGTTGATTCTCCCCGCCATGCATGTGGTGCACCGGAAACTAGACCCTATCGAAAACCTGCTCATTGAAGCCGCTCGCCTGCTGCCGAACTGACCCGCCTGCCAACCCCAGTCTGTCACCACTTTATCGATACGGCTGATTTAGTTCGACCGGCTGGGTGGCGTTCTTCTTGGCGCGCAAACGCAGGTTGAGCATTTCGACCGCAAACGAGAACGCCATTGCGAAGTAGATGTAGCCCTTCGGGATGTGGTGGCCGAGGCTTTCGCCAACCAGCATCACGCCGATCAAAATCAGAAAACTCAGCGCCAGCATCTTCAACGTCGGGTGGCGATTGACGAAGTCACTGATCGACTTCGCGGCCAGAAGCATGATGCCCATCGCAATGCACACCGCCGCAATCATCACCGGCAGGTGCTCGGCCATGCCGACCGCCGTGATGACCGAATCGAGCGAGAACACGATATCGAGCAGGAGAATCTGCATCACCACACTCCGAAACGTCGCCTTGCCGAGGGACGCCGTGGCATGACCGTCCTCGCCTTCAAGTTTTTCGTGAATCTCGAAAACACTTTTCGCGATCAGGAAGAGCCCGCCAGCGAGAAGAATCAGGTCTTTGCCCGATACGGCATGATGCAGCAGGGGCAAGGTGAAGAGCGGCTTGGTCAGACTCATGAGCCAGGAGATGCTCATGAGCAGCAGAATGCGGGTGACCAACGCCAGCATGAGGCCGGTCTTGCGCGCCCGGTCCTGCCGCTCCGCCGGCCCTTTGCCGGCAAGAATCGAGATGAAAATGATGTTGTCGATGCCCAGCACCACTTCGAGCGCGGTCAGGGTGAGCAGGGAAATCCAGATCTGCGGGTCAGCGATCCACTCCATGGCCGAGGATCAAGCCCGGACGGCAGCACGGCGTAAATGGAAATGTAATCAGGGCATGCACCGGAACATCCCATGCCGCCCCATCTTTCTCTTTATTCTTTATCTTAATCTTTCTCCCTTCAGCCCGAAATCCGATCATCAGCGCGACAAACCGGGCGGTCCTTTCAGGACCGTCAGAGGAAAGATTAAGATAAAGAATAAAGAGAAAGATCCCCGCGCTGCGCGCGGATACCCTACATCACCCACGCCAGCCCAAAACTCAGCCACAGCGGGATCGCCACCAGCCCCACCGCCGTGGTGCCGATCACGACCTGCACCGCCGTCAGCGGCTGGCCTCCATAATGTTTCGCGATCAGGATCGGGAGGATGCCCGCCGGCATCGCCGCTTCCACCACCATGACCTGCTTCAACTCCCGACTGATCGGCAGCACTTTCGCCAACACCAGAAACACGGCCGGAAACAGCAGCAGCCGCAACGCGCAGGCTGCCGGCGTCACGCGCATCGAAAACAGCTGCGAGGGTTTGCCGAGATATTCGGTCAATGTCGCCCCGATCGCGATCAGGCCGAGCGGGATGGCGCACGCCCCCGCCGCCTGCAATACGCGGTCAATCATCACGGGCATCACGGCATCGAGGCCGATCACATTGCCCACGCCCGCCGCCAGCAGCGCGATCACCGGGCCACTGATCAGCTTCCGCCAGCCCTCGCGTAGTGAAACGCCGGATACCACCATAACACCCACCGTCCAGACCGCGGCCTCACATCCGACATTGTGCACCAGCAACACGCCAATGCTGTCGTGGCCGAACAAGCCCTCCATCAGCGGAATGGGGATGTAGCCGAAATTGTAGATTCCCGCCGCAAACGCAAAGGTCCGCAGGCCGTGGCCGCGCGCAAATCCCAGCCAGCGTCCGATCCACAACGACGCCACGATTCCGCCCGCCATCGTGCCGAAGCCGACCAGCGGCGGCCAAAAGACGTTGCGCGGATCCGCCAGCGCGGGACTGCCCAGCACGGCGCGAAAAATCAGCGCCGGGTAGAGCACATTGACCACGAGTTTCAGCAGACTCGCATCGGCTTCCGGCGTCAGCCATCCGGCAAAACGCGCACCCGAGCCAATCGCGATCAACGCGAACACCGGCACGATCAGCGCAAGCAGTTCAAAGTAGGTAGGCACGGCAGGAAAGTGGGAAGTGAAAGGGAGTGAATGAAAGGGAGAAGTAAAGGGCAGGAATGTTTACCGCTCACCACCGCATCTCCGACCTATTCCCTTTCACGCACTCATTTTCGCTCTCACTCTCACTCGTCGGCGCCTGCCGCCGAGCCCCCCGCCAGCCAGCCGGTCGTCCACGCTGCCTGAAAATTGAAACCGCCGGTGATGCCGTCGATGTCCAGCACTTCGCCGGCAAAAAAAACGCCGGGCACAAGCCGGCTTTCCATTGTCTTGAAATCGACTTCACGCAGCCGCACGCCGCCGCAGGTCACGAACTCCTCCTTGTTCATGCTCTTGCCCGTAACCGAAAACTCGCTCGCCGCCACCGCACGCACCAGCGCCGCCAGACCGGGCTTGGGCAACGCATTCCACGGTGTCGCTGGTGCGATGCCTGCCGCTTCCACCAGACGTTCCCACAACCGGCCGGGCAACCCGAGCGGATTGGCGTTGTTGACCTGTTTGCGCGCCAGCGACTCGCGACCGGCCGCCAGGGCGGCACGAATCTTTTCCTCGTTGGTTTCGCCGCTCCAAGCCACCCGCACCGTGAAGGCATAGTCCCGTTCGGCCAATTCCCGCGCGCCCCAGGCCGACAACCGCAGAATGGCCGGGCCGCTCAAGCCCCAATGCGTGATCAACACCGGTCCACGCTCCACCAACTTGGTTCCCACCACGCTGGCCGTGGCCTCGGGCACGGCCAGGCCTTCGAGGCCGCGCAGCCGCGGATCATCGATTTGAAAAGTAAACAACGACGGCACCGGCGACTCCACCGTGTGCCCGAGTGCCGCCGCGAGCGCGTGCCCCCCCGAACCGCGATTGCCGCCGGTGGCGATGATAACGCGCTTGGCCTCGATCATACGCGCCTTGCCGGCTAT
>CBINJL010000103.1:0-7969 GCA_966250925.1 uncultured Opitutus sp.
ATGAGCATCCCGATGTCGGTCGCGCCACCCGCCGCGAACATTGGCTGGAGGACGTTCGGCTGATGAAGGCCGCCAATATCAACGCGGTGCGCACCGCGCATTATCCGCCGGCGGAGGGATTCATCCGTCTCTGCGACGAGCTCGGACTCTATGTGATCGAGGAGGTGCCGTTTGGATTTGGCGGCGATCGCATGGGCGATCCGTCGTTTGCCGAAGGCGCCTACCTGCGGATGCACGAAACAGTGACCCGCGATCGCAATCGGCCGTCGGTGATTGTGTGGAGTCTGGGTAACGAAGACCCGTTTTCCGCGCTGCACCTCGCGGTGTTGCGGGCGCTGAAGGGACTCGATCCGACGCGCCCGACGCTGCTGCCATTTCGCGCCGACGAATACCTGCCGCCGGAAATCGACATTCTCGCGCCGCACTACTGGAAAGCCGACCAATACGCGGAACTCGCGGCGGTGGCGCAGCGACCCGTGATCACGACCGAAGTGAGTCACGCGTTCGGCGCGGAGGATTTTGGTGAACATGACGTGCGTTGGGACGCGCTCACGCAGCATCCTGCCGGTGCCGGTGCGATGATCTGGATGTGGGCCGACCAGGGCCTGCGCCGCAAGGTCAACGGCCGCGAGGTGCTCGATCCCATGGCGGACAAGGCGAAGATGACCCGCGATGGCAGTGAACTCGTGCGCGAAGCCGACGCCGGTCCGGATGAAATCTACGACTCGCACGGCAACCACGGCACCGACGGCATCGTCGACGCCGACCGCACGCCGCAGATCGATTACTGGGAAACGAAGTCTGCCTACGCGCCCGTGCGTGTATTGAAAGATTCATTACATTGGCAGGCCGGCACGCGAACGATCTCTGTTCCGGTGCGCAACGATTACGACTTCACCGATCTTTCCACCGTCACGACGCATTGGTCGGTTTATGCCGATGTCGATCTGCTGGCCCAGGGCGAAATCAACGTCACGGCCGCGCCACACGAAACGGCTGAGCTGATCATTCCGGTGGCGACGCTGGCGGAGCGACCGGAGGCTGGCGCGCGTTACGTGCACCTGCGTTTTGTGGATGCCGCCGGACAGGAAATCGCTCACCGCAGCGTGCGACTGGGCGAGGTTCGCGTGCCCGCCGCCGAGGTGGAATCCACCGCTCCGCAAATTGAGGAGAACGCCGACGGCGTCGTGGTGACCGCGGGCCCTGCGCGTTATCGTTTTGATTCCCGGACCGGGGTGCTGGCCGAACTTGCCCTCGGCGATGAAACTTGGATCGACGGCAGCGACTTCCTGCTCTGGCGCCAGGCGACTTATTCCGAGCGCAACGTGCTCGACCGTCGCAAGGTGCAGCATGATTGGAACACGTTTTTGCAAAACCTGCCGGCGAAAGCCTCGGCCTGGAAATTGGAACGCGACGTATCCGAAATCCGGATTCGTTCGACGGTCGATTACACTGCCGACGCGAACAATCGTTTTACGGTCGACTACGTCTGGACGATTGATGGCACCGGCGCGCTCACGATCGACTATGCGGTCGAGGCGCAGGCGGAAGTCGATTGGCTGCTGGAACTCGGCCTCGGCTTGCACCTCAAGGACCGGCCGCTCACGGCGGAGTGGGTGGGCTGGGGGCCGGGCAAGAATCTGCCCAATCGCCACGGCTCGGCGCGTTTCGGACAATGGACCATGCCGGTCTTCAGCGGTGAGGCGCGTTCGACCCGTTCCGGGGTGGACTGGCTCACGGTGCACGGGGAGCACGGTGCGTTGCAGTTGGAAGGCATCGCTGCGTTTCGTTTCGATGGTGGTGCGAAGGAAGGCGAAGGCTACACCCTGCGGCTGCTCAACGATCTGGCTGGCGCCTGGGTCAAGGGCGGCCCGCCTGAGCGGGAGGAATGGCGCCTCGATCTGGAGGACGGACGCGGCGCGTTCCGCGGAGGTTTCACGTTGCGGCCGCTGTCGCAATCGAACCTGCGCGCGCCGGCTCATCCGGCCGTGGTGCGCGCCGAAATCATCAATCCGAATGCGCCCTATCCGGAGTGCCACGCTTCGACGATTGTCGAGCTGGCCGACGGCACGCTGGCCGCGGCATGGTTTGGCGGCACGAAGGAGCGTAATCCCGACGTCGAGATCTGGTTTGCCCGATTCGAAAACGGCCAGTGGCAACCGGCGAAGTCGGTGGCGACCGGCGTGCAGGCCGATGGATCGGCGAGGCAGCCGACGTGGAATCCCGTGCTCTTCGCGCCGGCCGACGCGCCGCTGCAGCTCTATTATAAAGTCGGACCACATCCGTCGAAATGGTGGGGCGAAGTGATCACCTCGACCGACGGCGGTCGCACCTGGAGTGCGCCGCGGCGCCTGCCCGACGGCGTGATCGGACCGGTGAAAAACAAACCGGTCATCGCGCCTGATGGCGCGTGGTTGTCGCCGTCGAGCACCGAAGGCAACGAAACCGGCTGGCGGGTGCATTTCGAACGCTCGACCGATCGCGGCGCGACGTGGGCGCTCATCGGTCCGGTGGACAAAGGCGCAGGCTTTGGCCTCGATATGATTCAGCCGAGTATCCTCTTCCACACCGACGGGCGGCTGCAGGCGCTCGGTCGCACGCGCAACGGCGTGACGGCGTCGACCTGGTCGGCCGACAACGGGTTGAGCTGGTCGCCGATCGAAGCGTTGCCCTTGCCACATACCGGTTCCGGCACGGACGCAGTGACATTGGCGGATGGGCGGCAATTGTTTGTTTTCAACGACACCGCGCCGCCGCCCGAACGTGCGCACAAAGGCGTGCGTTATCCCGTCAACGTGGCGCTGTCCGACGACGGCATTCATTGGCGCACGGTGGCCGCGTTGGATGTCGCGCCGTGCCCGGCCGGTTACGCTTATCCGGCGGTGATTCAGTCCCGCGACGGATTGGTGCACATCACCTACACCTTCAATCGCGACGTCATCAAACACGTCGTGCTCGACCCGAAGCAGCTGCGCTGAGTGGGCCCACGGATCACACGGAAGACACGGAAATGAAGGGATTCACGAAACACTCGAAATACACAAAAAGGAAGTGGATGGATGGCGTAGGTGCGCGCCTACAGGTTGCGTTGATGGTGTTCGGTTTGTTCTGCGGCGGTGCGAGCTCCGTCCTCGATGCGGCCATGCTTTCCGTCATCCAGCTCGAATGTGATGACGCGATCGATCCGCTGGGCGTTGATGTGGCGCAGCCGCGCTTGGGCTGGCGGCTGGCGTTGACCGAGCCCGACGCCCGCGGGGCGCGTCAGACCGCCTGGCAGATTCGGGTCGCGTCCTCGGCGGCGCGACTCACCGCAGGCGAAGTCGACCTGTGGGACAGCGGCCGGGTGGCGGGCGACGCCACGGCGCACATCCGCTATGGCGGCGAGCCGTTGCAATCCTCTCAGCAGGTGTGGTGGCAGGCGCGAATCTGGGATGAAGCCGGCGCGGCCAGCGACTGGAGCGCACCGGCGACCTTCACGATGGGACTGTTGCGTGAAGCGGATTGGGCCGGGCAGTGGATCGGCGCGGCCGAGCAATCGCCGGTGTTGTTGTTCCGGCGCGAGATCGCCGTCGACGTCGGGCTGCAACGGGCATTGTTGCATGTGACCGGACTCGGCAGTTACGAGGCGTCGCTCAACGGCGAAAAAATCTCCGACGATCTGCTTGGGCCGGGCTGGACCGATTTTGCCGAGACCATGCTCTACGATACGCGCGACGTGACTGCGCAGTTGCAACAAGGCCGCAACGTGCTCGGGCTCACTGTGGCCGACGGCATGGCCAACGTGTTTCGCGAAGAGGGCCGGTTCGCCAAGTTTGTCGGCAGCTTCGGTGAGAAACGGGCGCGGGCGCATCTCGAGCTGCACTACGCCGATGGCCGCGTCGAAATCCTCGGCACCGATCCGACGTGGCAAACCCATGCCGGGGCGCAGACGTTTTCCGGAATTTTTGGTGGCGAGGATTTTGATGCGCGGCGTCTGCCCGTCGGCTGGGACACGGCGGAGTTTGATGCGCATGCCTGGCCGCAGGCGGTGGCGGTCGACGGGCCCGGCGGCACCCTGCGCGGGCACTCGCGCAACACCGAGCCGGTGCAACGCATCGCTTCGCGCGAACCGGTCGCGGTGCGGGAGCTGAGCGAAAGCGTGACGCTCTATGATTTCGGTCAGAACGTTTCGTTCATCGCGCGCATTCGCGTGAACGGTCCGGTGGGGTCGTCGGTGAAGTTGACCGGCGGCGAAGTGATCAATGACGACGGCACCATCAATCGCAGCACCATGGGCGGTGCGCATCGCGGCAGCGCGTGGTGGACCTACACCAAGGCGACGGACGAGGCCGAAGACTGGTTTCCGCAGTTCTATTATCTTGGTTCGCGTTATTTGTATGTGGAGCGGTTCGCGGCCGAAGACGGCGGCGCGTTGCCGGTGCTGGAATCAGTCACGCAGGAGATCGTGCATTCGACCGCGGCGCCGGCGGGTCATTTCGCCAGCTCGGACGAAACGCTCAATCGCATCCATGCCCTCGTGCGCTGGGCGCAGCGTTCCAACATGGTGTCGCTGCTGACCGATTGTCCGCACCGCGAAAAACTCGGCTGGCTGGAACAGACCCACCTCAATGGTCCCGCGCTGCGCTACGAGTGGGATCTCGACCGACTCGCGGCCAAGATCGCGCACGACATGGCCGACGCGCAGACGGAGGAAGGCCTCATTCCCAACGTCGCGCCGGAATACGTGGAGTTCAAAGGCACCTTCCGGCGGGCGGCGGAGTGGGGCGCGGCGTTCTTCATGGTGCCGTGGCAGCAGTATTTGTTTTCTGGAGACGACACGTTGCTGCGTGAACTCTATCCGCAGATGCGGCGCTACTTCGCCTATCTGGCCGGCAAGTGCGGCGAAGACGGTCTGCTCGATGAAGGCCTGGGCGATTGGTATGATCACGTGCTGGGCAATCCCAAGCGGGCGAATCTCACGCCGGGCAAAATCACTGGCTCGGCGTTCTATTTTCAGAATGCGGTGATCATGGGCCGCATCGCGGCAGTGCTCGGTCAGGATGCCGAGGCGGCGCACTACGCGCAGGCGGCCGAGACGATTCGCACTGCCTATAACACCGCGTTTTATCGTCCGGACAGTGCCGAGGTTTATGGCACCGGCACGCAGACCTCGCTGGCTCTGCCGTTGGTCCTGGGCATGGTGGACGATGCGGCCCATCCGGTGGTGGAGGCTGAGCTCGTGCGGCGGGTGGAGGCGTTGAACTACTTCCAATCGGGCGCGGCGGGGATTCGTTATCTGTTGCTGGCGCTGGCCGAGGCGGGGCGCTCGGATCTGATTTTCCGTATCGCGACCAATCCGGAGATGCCCGGTTACGCGTATCAACTCGCGCAGGGCGCCACCGCGTTGGCGGAGTCGTGGACGGCGTGGACGAGCGCCTCGCAAAACCACTTCTTCCTCGGGCAAATCGTGGAGTGGATGTATGCCGATCTGGCCGGCATCCGACCCGATGAAAGCGCGGTGGGATTCAAGCAGGTGGTGCTGAAACCGGAACCTATTGCGGATCTCGATTGGGTGGAAGCATCGCACGACACCGTGCGCGGAACCATCAAGGTGCGTTGGGAGCGGAAGGACGGTCGGCTGCATTACGCAGTGACAATTCCGCCGAACACCACGGCGACGCTGGCGTTGCCGGCGAAGGATGACGCGATCACGGAAAGTGGTGTCACGCTGGCGGCGGCGGTAGGCGTTGTGCGCCAAGGCCGCGACGGCGACCGCGTGCAGCTCGAACTGCAATCGGGCAGCTACGACTTCGAATCGAACTGGTGAGGATGAGGCTCACGGAAGACACGGAGAACACGGAAATGGATGAACCCACGAAACCCACGAAATACACGAAAGTTTTTGTAGGGTCGTCGCTCGTCGACGACCGGGAACGGCGCATTTTATTCAACGCCCGCGGGCGGCGGCGAGCGGCGACCCTACAGGGGGTGTTGGGTTTTATGCTGGTCACCGTTAGCGCTCATGCTGACGTTGCTTGGCTGCCGAAAGGCGTGCCGCCGGCGCCGGTGGAAGGGCCGGCGTTGTGTCCGCGGGATTTCCTTACGCCCGAACAGGGCGAAGCAGTGCTGCGTGCGGCGGAGTCGGCGTATCCAGAACGTGGTGACTGGGTCTCCTACGGCGAATTGGTCAAACAACGCATTCGCGACGGTGCCGGACTCACGCCTTGGCCGCGGGCCTTGCCGCTGGCGCCGATCATTCATTCCGAGCGTGAAGCCGACGGCTACGCGGTGGCCAACGTCGCCTTTGAAACCGTGCCGGGTTACTGGGCCACCGGAAACCTGTATCGTCCACTCGGGCGCAAAGGTCCGTTTCCGGTCGTGCTGACAACGCACGGTCACAGCGGTGGCGGACTCGACAAGCCGGGCGGGCTGACGAATCACGGCCGTTTCGGCGAAGCAGTGCAGGTGCGGGCCGCCACGCTGGCGCGCATGGGCGCGATCGTGTTTGCGATCGATATGTTTGGCTACGGCGACAATCAGGTCGCGCTCGGTTCGTCGGCGCATCGTTCGACCGCGGCGCTGCCCCTGCACCTGGTCAACGGCACGCGGGCGCTCGACTTTCTGCTGAGCCTGCCCGGTGCCGATCCGGAGCGGGTTGCGGTGACCGGTGCGTCGGGCGGCGGCACGCAGACGTTTTTGCTGACAGCATTGGACGACCGCGTGACGACGAGCGTGCCGGTCGTGATGGTGTCGTCGTATTTTTTCGGCGGGTGTCCGTGTGAAAGCGGGGTGCCGATTCACCGCAGTGCGGATCACTTTGCCAGCAACGTCATGATCGCCGCGTTGGCCGCGCCGCGACCGATGCTGGTGGTGTCGGACGGCAAAGACTGGACGCAGCACACGCCGCGGATCGAGTTCCCTTTCCTGCAGCGCATCTACGCGCAGGCCGGTGCGCCCGACCGGGTGGAGAACGCCCACTTTCCCGACGAAGGCCACGATTACGGCCCGTCGAAACGTGCGGCGATGTATGCGTTTCTGGCGCGCGAATTCGGGCTCGATGCGAGCGCAATCGATGAGTCGCGCGTGACTATTGCCCCGCCCGAGGGACTGCGGGTGTTTGACGAAAATCATCCCTTGCCGGACGGCGTGAAGACCACGCCGGAAGCGATCCTGGAATCCCTGAAAACTTTGCAATGAAGACCCCTCTGTTTGCCCGCATTCCCCTTCTTCTTCTCATGATGCTCGGCTCGATCGTTCGGGCGGACAATTCCGGCGCGGAGCGCTTGTGGTATCGCCAGCCGGCGACGACCTGGACGGAAGCATTGCCGGTGGGCAATGGTCGACTGGGCGCGATGGTGCACGGCGCGCCGGGGGAGGAGCACCTGCAGCTCAACGAGGACACGCTCTGGTCGGGCGGCCCGCAGGAGTATCATCGCGAAGGCGCTTACCAAGTGTTGCCGGAGCTGCGGCGTCTGCTGGCCGAGGGCAAACAGAAGGAGGCCGAGCAATTGGCGATGGACAAGTTCATGAGCGTCCCGCTGCGGCAGATGATGTATCAGCCGCTCGGTGACGTGCGCATCGCGCTGGCCGGCCACGGGCAGGCGATAGACTACACGCGCGAACTCGATCTCACCACGGCGGTGGCGGCGGTGCGTTATCGGGTGGGCGAGGTGACCTACACCCGCGAAACATTTTCCAGCGCACCGGACAATGTGATTGTGCAACACATCGCGGCCGATCGCGCCGGAGCGCTGGCGGGCGTGATCCGCATCAGCACGGTGCACCCGAATCACACCGTGCGCATCGTCGGCGATGAACTGCATCTCTCGGGTCGGGTCGGCGGTAACGGGCTGCCCGTCGCAGCGCGGCTCAAGGTGGTGACGGACGGCGGCGAGGTGGTGTCGCGGCGCGATGGGCTCGAAGTGCGTGGTGCGGATGCGGTGACGGTGATCATTGCCGGCGCCTCGGCGTATCGAAGTTTCAACGACAT
>CBINJL010000104.1:0-7950 GCA_966250925.1 uncultured Opitutus sp.
ATGGGTTCTTCGAAGAAACGGGGGTCATTGGGGAAATTGGCATGTACCGCGGGATCAAAGAAAAACCTCCGGCCGGGAAGGATGCCGATCAGGCGGTCCGTGCTGTCGCCCGCGCCCGTGTAGCGGAGCGTGCCGCCGTTGCCGAGCACGAGGCTCGCTACCGGCGAGTTCGGCAATACGTTGGAAGGAGCCACCGCTCCCGAGGTGCTGATGTTGAACACCCTGAGGGCGGTGCTGTCCGAAGCGATGGTGCTCGGGCTGGCTCCGATGCTGCTGGCCTGCCCCCCGTCGGCGAGGTGGGTGACTTCCAGGACGCCACCATGGATGAGGGTCACGCCGGTGTAGGTGCTGTCAGGGGCCGTGAGCGCGAGCGTGCCGGACCGGGTCTTGAACAGCGCAAAATCACCGGAGATCCGTCCGGACAGGATGAGATCGCCGCCGTCAGCCTCGACGCCGAACGCCCGGTTCGCGGTCAAAGCGTGATCCGCCGTGAGCGTCAGATCGTGAGCCCCGGCGAAGACCAGATTATCGGGCCCCATGCGTAACGCAGATCCCGGCACATCGGAGTTGGCATAGAGCGGGGAGGAGGTGGCCGCGTTGGCCAGAGTAAAGGGATTGGCGTCGGTCACCGGACCGCCGGTGGTGTTGCCGAGGACAACTGCCTGTGCCGCCGCCCGCGGGGTGGCGGCAATCAGACCGCCGAGCAGGAGGCACAGGACAAAAATGCGAGAACATGCAGTCATGGAGCGATGGCGCGGAGCGTTGAAGCGGGAGGCATCGAGGCGCGATGCGGGGTCAGTCGGGGAAGCTTCCGGACTCCACTCCACGAAGGGCGGATTTCTTGGGTTGGCAGAGCGTGGAGGCGGACGATTTCGCCCTTCTGAAAGCGGCGATAATAGGCGTGGGATCTCGATCAAACAACGGTGCTAATCAGCCCCCCTGCGGGTTCGGCCGCGGCCCGGCATTTCGCACTCAACGAATTATTCGGTGAGTCCCATAATCCGCTGGCGTCCCTGGCCCATTCCTGCCCCTTCTTCGCCATGACGGACGACCAGCGCGGGAGGGTTCACCAATTGTGGGATTCACTTACGGACTTCCCTGTCTCCGAAACCGAACAGGCGCTCGTGTATCTCATGGACGGCATCGCAAAAATGATCGGTGCCAGGAACGCCTATTGGCTGGGCTACCTCCGTATCGCGGCACAAGCGCCGGGCGATCCGCTCAAGGGACTTCGTCCCGGTGCCAACCGCTATCTCCATCCCGCTCCGATCCACGCCGAATCGGCCCGCAATCAAACGGGTCAATGGAATCGCCAGCAGGTTAACGAAGGCTACCTCCGGGCCGCGCGCGATGTGGGGCAGTTTCGCTCTTTCCGACTCCGCAAGGAAATGCGGCCCGCCTATTTTGATGAGGCGTTTTATCAGACCTTCCACGCGTCCCGCGGATTTCACGACCAGTGCATCGTCTTCTTCCCGGTGAACGAAGATTACGAATCCATGTTCAACTTCCAGCGGGTCGGCGAGGCCCGGGATTTCACCGCCGCCGAGGAGGCCATCGCCGCCTACGCGCTGCGCGGCCTCAAGTGGTTTCACCGTCAGGTCGCCCTCAGCCACGGCCTGCTCGTCGCGCAGACTCCTCTCACCGCCCTGCAACGCGAAATCACCCGCCTCCTTCTCACCGAACGCAGCGAGAAGCAAATCGCCGCGGAGATCGGCCGAACTCCCGGCATGACCCATAAACACATCACGGAGATCTTCCGCAAATTCGGCGTCAATGGTCGCGCCGGACTCATGGCGACCTGGCTGGGGAAAACGGCGGTGGGTTAGTCGGCACCCCGTCAACCTGACGTCTTTCGCCGCAGCACCGGCTCGGCGCGGTTTTATCTCAACGGTCTCAAGCGTTCGAATTTTTCACGGAACGCAACGAAGTCAGTCCGGCCCCATTCGTTGTCATATCATGATTGGTTTCTGTGAAACCCGAAGCTTCAAGATGAGTGGTGTGAATCGCTGCGCTTTCAGCGCGGCGGCGGGCAGGGAAGGGCGACGCCGCCAAAAAACCCGTGTCGATACGGACACGGGTCGGCCGGGGGATGTAGTTGATTTTATAATACGCGCCGGGTTCAGGCGGCCAGCGGGTGGCGTTCACTGCGCTTGGCGTCGGCAGCCGTGCGATAGGCCAGGGCAGGCTTGCCGTAGTCGCCGAGCGCAATGGTGGAGATCGCGACTGCGGTGGTGATACTGGCGACGATGGCGGCGTTCAGACCGAGGAAAACAGCGGCAGGGGAGACCAGCGCGGCGACGAGGAGAAAGGAAGTGGCTTTCATGATATTAGAGACGTAGGGAAGGTTCACAGGTTTCAGTGAGATGCCTTCATCACCCCGCTCCCGGCGGAAAAGTTGCAGCCGGTCGCAAATTTTTCTGCGGCGCTCCCCAAGCGCACGGAAACTAGCGCAGGGTTACGCGCGTGGCGCCCCAGCCGCCGCTGGTTTCGTCGCCGAGGCGATAGCCGGCGACAAGCGGATGGCGGTCGAGCAGGGCGTGCACCGTGGTCCGCAGCGTGCCGGTGCCTTTGCCGTGGATGATGCGCACGTGGCGCAGGCCTTTGGCCTGACAGGCGTCGAGGTAGGCGGGGATCAATTCGCCGAGATCGCTCGGCCGAAAGGTGTGCAGGTCGAGTTCGCCGGTGATGGGCAACTCGATGGGATCGTCCGGTGTTGCCGCAGAATCATCCATGGCGCGGCCGCGCCGGCTCAGGCCGGCGGGGTGGCAGGTTTGCCTTCGTCGTCGCTGGGCGGCTGGGCCGGTTTGGTTGCCGGTGGCGGCGCGGGCGTGGGCGTCGGCGTGATCGACGGATCGGTGATGGTCTGGGGACGCGGCTGGGTTTTTCCGGCCGGGAGGCTGTGTTTGCGCGGCGGCGAAGCCGGCGGCGTATCGGTGTCCATGGCGCGGCGGATCTCGTCCTCCACTCCGGAAGCGGCCCGTTTGAATTCGCGCATGGCCTTGCCGAAACCGCGGGCGAGTTCGGGCAGTTTTTTGCCGCCGAAAAGCATCAGCGCCAAAACGAAGATAACGATCATCTCCGGTCCGCCGAGGCCGTCGATGAAGGCGAAGGTTGAAAGGCAGTTAACCACGCGAAAGGGAGGATTGCACAGCAGGGAGCGATGAGAACGAAGTTTCGGAAGGCGTCTTCTTTGTTCCCTTCGTTCCCTTCTGTAAAAGAAAGAAAACAGCGGGGGATTCAGCCGATCGCAACCTCGACGACGAATCGGCCGGTCGCGCCCGGCGCCACCCAGTGCAGGCCGCGGGCGTGTTCGGCGGCGTTGGCCGGTCCCATCCACGGCTCGACGCAGTAGTAGGGGGCGTCAGCGTCGGCGGTCCAGGTGACAAAGGTCGCATCGGACGGCGGCGGGGAATCGTTGCCGAGAGCGATTTGCACAAACTCGGTGTCGTCGGCCGGGCCGAACCGCACGGTGTTGCCGGCGAGACTCAAATGCTGGGTGTCGACGAGATCGGGCGAGGAAAGCCGGCAGCGGCGAGGCACGACGGGTCCGGGGCCGATGGCGCCGTTGGCGGTTTGGCGAATGGCGTCGCCCTTGGGCAAGACGATCACGTAGTCGTCGCGGGTCTGGCCTTCGGTCCAGGGCGCGGCGAAATAGAAGTGATGGCCGGCGCTCCACGGGAGCGGTTGTGTGCCCTCGTTGTGCAGCGCAAACTCGCAGGTGAGCCGGCGGGCGTGGAAGCGATAGGCCACGGTGAAGACGTAGTCGAACGGATAGGCCTCGCGGTCTGCGGCGGTGGGTTCGAGCACCGCGTCGAAACCGGCATCGTCGAGGTGTTCGATCCGGAAGGTGCCCTGGCGGGCAAAACCATGCATGGGCATGGGGCGCCGCTGGCCGGCCGGATCGCGCCAGAAGTGGATGTCGCCGCGATCGAAGGTGCGGGCGTTAAAGGGAAACAGAATCGGGTTGCCGCCGCGCACCTTGGCCACGGATTGGTCGAGGGTGGCGAGTTCCGGCCAGTGGATCACGTCGCGCACCGAGCCGTCGGCGCGGGTGAAACTCCAGTGCATGAGCCGGGCGCCGGCTTCGGGCCAGGCCAGAAAAGTGGAGTCGCCCACCTGCCAGCGGCGGATGGTGTGACCGTGATAGGAAATCGATTGCATTGTGCGGAACCGCGAAACATGGGCAGTCGATTCGAAAAGGGAAACGCCGAATCGCATTTGACGAAGGGATGCGGGCGGAAGGGATGCGGGTTTCGGGATACGTGATGGCGGGGGTGATGCGAAACGTGGCGGGCAATTGTAAAGCCAAGCGGCGCGCCGATGCTTGCGGTGCCCGGCGGGGCGACCCAATGTCGCGATCTTGTCCATGCCCCTGCCTCGATTGCCCCTTTCCCGCTGCTTCCTGGTTTTGTTCAGCCTGGCGGCGACGTTGTTCGCAGCGGCGCAAGGCGATGACGCGCCCGTCGACACGCCGATGCTCAAGGCCAAGCCGGCGCAGGTGGTGGTGATTCCGATACAGGATCAGATCGCGAAACCGATCCTCTACGTGCTGCGGCGCGGCTTGAAGGAGGCGATTACGCAGGACGCCGATCTGGTGCTCCTCGACATGAAGACGCCCGGCGGCAGCCTCGCCGTCACTTTCGAGATCCTGGAAGCATTGGAAAAGTTCAAAGGCGAGACCGCGACCTACGTGAATGACGAAGCGATCTCGGCCGGTTCCTTCATCTCCGCCATGACCGACGACATTTACTTCGCGCCCGACGGCGTGATCGGGGCGGCGGCGCCGGTGCTTTCGACCGGCGGCGAAATCGACGAGTCGATGAAGCAGAAGATTGTCAGCTACCTCAAGGCGCGCATCCGGGCGATTTCCGAGGGGCATGCCTATCGCGGCCAGGTGATTTCTGCGATGATCGACGCCGATTACGAATTGAAGATCGGCGACGAGGTGTTGAAGGAAAAAGGCGAGCTGTTGTCGCTGACCGCCAGCGAGGCGGCGGCCACCTACGGCGATCCGGCTCGGCCACTGCTGGCGGCCGGTATCCACGAATCGATTACGGCGTTGCTCGACGCCCGCTACGGACCCGGCGCCTACACCGTGGTTTCGCTCGAAATGACCTGGTCGGAGGATTTCGCGGCGCTGCTCACCAGTATCGCGCCGGTGCTGATGGGGATCGGCTTCATCGGCCTCTTCATCGAATTCAAGACGCCGGGATTTGGCATCTTCGGCGTGTTGGGTGGCCTCTGTCTGCTGATCGTGTTCTTCGGTCACTACGTCGCCGGCTTGTCGGGACACGAGCCGATGCTGGTGTTCTTTCTCGGCGTGCTGCTGGTGCTGGTGGAGCTGTTGTTTTTTCCCGGCACGATTGTTTTCGCCGTGTCCGGCATCGTGCTGATGCTCGGTTCGCTCGTGTGGTCGATGGCGGATCTCTGGCCGAATGAACCGGTGCGTTTTACGGGCGACGTGTTTTTGAGTCCGCTGCTGAATGTCGGCATGGCCCTGATCATCGCGGTGGTGGGCGCGGTGGCGCTGCTACGGTTTTTGCCGCGGGGCTGGGTGCTGGATAAACTGGTGCTCAATACCTCCAGCGGTCGCGGGCGGGTGAGTTTTTCCGGAGTGGACAAAACCGCGGTTGAAGGCGGCGACGTATCTCTGGTCGGCCGCACCGGCGTGGCGGCGACCGACATGTATCCGAGTGGCCAGGTGAAGATTGACGGACGCTGGTATGAAGCACGGCTGGAAGTCGGGTCCGTGGAGGCAGGCGCGGCGGTGGTCGTGCGCGAACAGCGCGATTTTGGTCTCATCGTGGAAGCGGTGGATGAGGAGGCGGGAGTATGACGACGATCGGTGTGCTGTTTGCGGTCGGCGTGGTGCTGCTGGCTTTCGAAGTATTTCTGCCCGGTGGTATTCTCGGCATCTTTGCCGGACTGACGCTGCTCGGTGGCTGCGTGCTGGCGTTTGTCGATTTCGGTGTCGGCGGCGGAGTGATCGCGCTGCTGGTGGCGTTGGCCCTGGTGGGGGCGGTGCTGTATTTCGAATTTGCGATCCTGCCGCGCACCGCGTTCGGGCGGCGCCTGTTTCTACACTCCGCCATCGGCGGAAAATCCACTCCCGCCCGCGGGCGCTCGTATATCGATTGTTCCGCCACCACGGCGACCGCGCTGGCGCCGACCGGCTACATCACCCTCGATGGTCGCCGCTACGAAGCCTTTTCGCGCGCCGGCTTCCTCGAAGCCGGCGTGGCGGTGAAGGTGGTGGGCGAAGATAATTTTCGACTGATCGTCGTCCCTGAACCCCTGTCCACATTCTCATGAACCTGACCCTCATCCTGCTCATTGCCGGCGCCATCGCCGGTCTGGTCCTCCTCGGCATCATTCTTTCCTTCTTCAGCGTCTGGCTGCGTGCCTGGCTGGCCGGCGCCTACGTCGGCATCACCAGCCTCGTGGCGATGCGCCTGCGGCAGGTGCCCTATGGCGTCATTGTTGACGCGCGCATCACCGCCAAGAAGGCCGGTCTCGACATCACCATCGACGATCTCGAAGCGCACTTCCTGGCCGGCGGCAATGTCGTGCAGACCGTCCAGGCGCTGATCGCGGCCGACAAGGCCAACATCACCCTCGACTGGCAGCGCGCCTGCGCCATCGACCTCGCCACCAAGGGCTCGGGCAAAAGCGTGATCGAGGCCGTGCGCACTTCCGTTGATCCCAAGGTCATCGATTGCCCCAATCCCGAGGCCGGCCGCACTACCATCGACGGCGTGGCCAAGGACGGCATCCAGGTCAAAGTCCGCGCCCGTGTGACCGTGCGCACCAATCTTGATCGGTTTGTCGGCGGCGCCAAAGAGGAGACGATCATCGCCCGTGTCGGTGAAGGCATCGTAACCACCATCGGTTCGGCCGACACCTACAAGGTCGTGCTCGAATCACCCGATTCCATTTCCAAGGTCGTGCTCAAGCGCGGCCTCGATGTCGGCACCGCGTTCGAAATCCTTTCCATCGATATCGCCGACGTCGACGTGGGCGAAAACGTCGGTGCCAAGCTGCAGGAAGCGCAGGCCGAGGCCAACAAGAGTATCGCCCAGGCGCAGGCCGAAATCCGCCGCGCCGCCGCGGTCGCCGCCGAGCAGGAAATGAAGGCCAAGGTCGAGGAAATGCGCGCCAAGGTCGTCGAGGCGCAGGCCCAGGTGCCGCTCGCGATGGCCGAGGCCTTCCGCAAGGGCAACCTTGGCGTGATGGACTACTACAAGATGGAAAATATCCAGGCCGATACCGGCATGCGCAAATCGATCGGCGAGCAGGACGACGATCCGTCCAAGGTCTGAGCGCGGTGTCCTTCGACTGAATACGTTCCGTTCGCATGAACTGGATTTTCGACAACATCCAACTGGTCGTCATCATCGCGTCCTCGGTCGCGTGGTGGCTCACCCAGCGAAAGAAAACGCAGGACGAGGAGCCGCCGCCACACGGCGATCGGCCAGGCCGCAAGAAGATCGAGTGGGAGCAAAACGAAGCTGCCGACGCGGTGCGCGAGCGCATGCGTCGGTTGCGCGAACAACGCGGCCAGGGGCACGGCGCGGAGCCGCCGGCACGTCCGCAGCCCGAACCGAGTTTGCGCGAACCCATGCGTGAAACGCCGCGTCGTCGCGAGCTTACGCCCGACGACATTCCGCCGGTCCTGCGCGAGTTGATGGGCATTCCCGCCGAACCTGAAGTGCGTCCGGTTGCGCCGCCGCCCCCGTTGCCGCGCGAGCCGGTGGTGTCGGCGCAGGAACGCATGGCCGCACAAATGCGTGAGCTTGAAGCCAAGCGGCGCGAAGCGGAAGCGACCGCGGCCAAGGCCCGTCAGCGCATCGACGACAATGCGGGCGGCTGGGGGCGCCGTTCATCCCGGCGCACCACGGTCGCGAAGATGAGCGAACGCGACTTCCTCGCCACCCTGCGCGATCCGCGCAG
>CBINJL010000105.1:0-7931 GCA_966250925.1 uncultured Opitutus sp.
ACTGCAGGAGTTGGTGGGAAAGTGAGGCACACCCTCACGTGTGAGGGTTGAGCCCATCCGCCGCACTCGCTAGGATCGCGTCGCTGCGTCACGCCGGATTTCGCCGGTGCCGCGACCCGACACTGTCCATGCAAACCACTCCCACCTTCCGTCGGCCGACACTTCTCGGCCTCCGCCTCTTGTTACCTGCCGTGCCCCTGCTCTTGTTGCCGCTTGTGCTCCCCCACGCTCGCGCGGACGGCGCCACCGCGGCGGTGGGATACACCTCGATCCACACCGACATAGCCGATAAAGACTACCTCGGCGGCGGATGGGGGCTCAACGCCACGGAGATCTACGTCGTCCCGTTTCGCATTAACACGCTGGGCAACTACTCGCTGACATCCGCCTCTTTTCTGTTCCAGAGCCAAGCCTACGGAGGCGATCCCAATACCTCCGGGGGCGGCCAGCATGGCGGCGGCCCGCCCCCGACCGATGGCGGTTCGGGGGGCGACCCCGTATATTCCGTGTATCCCGGTGCGAGCGAGCTTTCGGTTCAGGTGTTCTCGAGCCTCCCCGACAGTCTCACACTGCCGACCTCGCTTGTCACTTTCGCCGACTTCGAAGGCTACCCAAACGGTGGAGGTAACGTAACGCTCACGCCCCTATCCTCCTCGCCCACGCTGAACGCGGACACGACCTACTACCTGTCCATTTACAAACCGATTAACCCTTACTCCGGCATCTTTTGGGGCGCGCCTGAGTGGTCCGGCGGCCCGGTGGACGGCGATCCGGACTTCGTCTCGGCCCTCTACGACAACGGCACACAGCTCCCGTTTTATAAAATCACGGCGGACGGGGTCACCGAACACTACGGTGTCATCGGCGGGTTCTCGCTGACTGCCACCGCAGTCTCCGCTGTCCCCGAACCCGCAACCGCCGCGGCGATTCTCGGTGGGAGCGTGCTCGCCGCCGCCCTGTGGGTGCGGCGTCGCCGGAAAAATATTGCCGCCCCCCGCGAATCGTCCCCGCCCCAGCCCTGATCGCACCGCAGACGCGCCTCACCGCCACGCCCCCGTATCGATCCCGACCTGAGGTGAGCGTCCCCGTCACAGAGGCTGCGCGCCCCCGAACATTCCGGCGTCTGCCGGCCGAGTGGTTCTTCGCCGCCTCCTTCGCCGTCGTCGGCGTGTGGGTTTACTTCCGCACGCCCATCCAGTGGACCCCATTCGATGTGGCGTTCTACCGCGCCCTCGCACTCGCCTTCGTCTCAGGCTTCGTCGTCATGATCGCCGTCGCCTATGGCGAATCGCTGCTGCGCAATGTCCCCGCCCTCGAGCGCCGCAGGTGGACGTGGATCGCGGGCGCGATCGCCCTGCTTGCGACGCTCGCCCTGTTTTTCCTGGTCGATTCGAGCGGCCCCACGCACAATCGCTTGCTCGAAGCCGCGGCACTCGGCACGACGCTCGTCGCACTCGCGCTGACGATTTTTCTTCCCGTGGCCGGTCTCGTTCGACCGCGTGATGTCGCCGGCGTGATCGCCCAAGGACTCTCTCTGTGGGCTCCCTTTCTGGCCTACCACGTCTTCGTCGGCTTCTGCCTCACCGCCCTTCAACTCGCCACGCCGTTCGTGTGGGACCCCGTGCTGCTGCGAATGGACCTTTCGCTCGGTTTTAATGCCAGCCAGATCGCGCACGCCTGGCACTACCACGCCCCGTGGATTCGCCGGTTCAGCTACATCGGTTACGCGCTGCTTGGGCTCATGATCGCCCTCGTGATCGCGCGGCTTCAAATCGCGCGCGCCTGGCCGCACGCACGGCGCGCCCTCCTCGCCAGTTTCCTCGTCGGCGTGCTCGGTCTCGGCTGCTACCAGTTCGCTCCCGCCATCGGCCCGATCTACGCCTTCCCCGCGCTCTACCGCGACCTCGATTCCAGTTTCCACCGGTTCGAAGCGGGCATCGCGCTCGAAGAGGCGCTCACCGGTCCTGACCGCGTTCGCGCCGCGCCCCGCCGGCTCCGCAACGCCATGCCTTCGTTGCACACCGCCTGGGCCCTCGTCTCGCTCGCGTCCGCATGGCACTGGCGCCGCCGTTTCTTCTGGTGGTGCCTGCCTCTCGGGGTCCTGCAAATCGCCACCACGCTCACGCTCGGTTATCACTACCTCGTCGACCTCTTCGCTGCCGTCCCGCTCGCCGTCTTCTGCTGGTGGCTGGCCGATGCCGCGGTGCGCCGTGTGCCGCCCACCGACGACGCACCACTGCCCGAACTCGCCGCACCGCTCACGCAACGTCGGCGACTCGGTTGGGCGCTCGCCGGTTCGCTCGCTCTCGCGCTCGTCGTGTCGATCCTATGGGGCAAATTTGCGCCCATCTCACCGTGGCTGGCCTGGCCGGCCACCGCCCTCGTGGTCGCATTGCCCGCGTGGCTGGCGTTGCGCTTGTTTCGCGAAGCCCCCCCGCAGCCCATCGGACACCATTGAAACAAAACCCCGTGAACAAGCCCCCCCGGCGACCAACCCCGCCCGCCTGCTCGCGGGCGCGGTGTTTCTCACCGGTGGCACCGCGCTGGTGCTCGAACAAGTGGCCGAAAAATACCTGTCCACGCTCCTTGGCTCCAGCCGCCCGGCCGCCACGATCGTGCTCGCGGTTTACTTCACCGGTCTCGCACTCGGCGCACTGCTCTGCCCTCGCGGTTCCGCTGGCGCACCGCGACGTCTCGCGGGATTGGAAATTTTCATCGGCCTGTGGGCGGCGGTGCTCGCATTTGGTTTTTTCGCGACTGATCGCGCACTGGCCGATTGGCTCGTCGCCACCGGCACGACTCCGGGGGCACTCACCTTCGCGCGCGTGACGCTGGCGGCGCTTTGGTTGCTGCCGCCCACGCTCGCGATGGGCGCGCAGTTGCCGACGCTCGCCGCCGTGCTCGCCGGTCATCCGGCGCTGCGCGGCGAATCGTTACCGCGCTACTACGCGCTCAATCTCGCCGGTGCCTTCACGTTTACGCTCTTCGCGCCGCCGCTGCTCTTCAACACCGTCGGCGCCAACGCCACACTCTGGTTTATTTCGCTCCTCGCCTTGCTCGTCGGCACGGCACTGTGGTCCGGCTTGCCGCGTTCCACCGAGGCCGTTTCGGCTTCTGTTCCGACAGGCCCACCTTCGGCCCCTTTGCTCCGCGCCCCTTGCTTTTACGCCTTTGCGGCGGGCTTCACATTCTTCGCCTTCGAGGTTGTTTGGTTCCATCTCATCAGTGCCGTCTGCGGCGCGAGCACTTACAGTTTCTCGATTCTCCTCGCCTGCGTGTTACTCGGACTCGCGCTGGCCGGTCGCCATGTGGACCGCCACAAGTCAACCTCGCTGACCGCAACCTTCGGCGCACTGGTGTTGGTGCTGGCGATCAGCAATGCCTGCTGGCCTTGGGCGGCGCGAGTGCTGGCCATGATCGCGGAAGGCCTCGGTCTCGAATGGTTTTGGGGCGGCGAATTATTGAAATTTGTCGTGATCGCCACGCTGGTGCTCCCACCCGCCGCGTTGCTGGGACGCCTCTTTCCGTTTCTGTTGCGCCAGCACGGGATCGACAGCCGCCAAGTCTCCCGGTTGAGCGTCGCCAACATCCTCGGTTGTGTTGCCGGCGCACTCGTCGCTGGCTTTGCGCTGATCCCGGGCCTCGGCGCTGAACACACCTTGCTCGCGCTCTCGCTGCTCGCCGCCGCCGTGTGGTTGCTGCTCAAACCGGCACGACGGATTCATGCGCTGATGCCGGGGATCGCAGGCCTCGTCCTGCTCATCGCACTGCCGCCTTGGGACCGGCTCGAATTGACGCGCGGTTTCGGGGTGTATCTCGCACCGTCAGTTTCTGAAAACGCGAGCTTGGTGTCGTTCTCCGAGGATTTCCAAACCGGCTTCGTCACCGTGATCACCACGCCGCACCGCGATGGAACGGTGACGAAAAGCCTGTTGCAAAACGGCAAGTTCGACGCCGACGACGGCGGTGAAGTGCCGGCGCAAGTCGGTTTCGCTGTCGTCGCCGCCACCCACGCGCCGGCCACCAATCGCGCACTCGTGATCGGGGCCGGCTCGGGACAAACCGCCTCGGTCATTGCACGTCTTGAGTTTGACCAAGTGGACAACGTGGATCTTTCACCTGCGCACATCGCCACAGCCCGCGAACACTTTTCTCATCTCAACTCCGGCGTCTTTGATCGCGCCGGGGTCTCGGTGCATATCGAGGACGGACGTCAGTTTCTTCTCCGCACGCGCAACCGCTATGACTTGATCCAAATCGAACTCACTTCGGTCTGGTTCGCCGGATCCACCAATCTCTACTCGCGCGAATTCTACGCGTTGGCCCGCGAACGTCTGTCGCCCGGCGGCGTGCTGGTGCAATGGGTGCAATTGCATCATCTGTCCGCTCGCGAGATCGCCACCATCTTCGCCACCGCGCGGGCCGAGTTTGCCCACGTGTCCGTCTGGCGCGTGGGCGGACAAGCCTGCCTGCTCGCTTCAGGAACTCCCCAGACCGTCAACTCCGCCATCGTCGAACGCTGGCTCACGTCTCCACTTCTCGCCAGTGAGCGCCGCGCCGTGCGGGTGCATGAGCCCGCACGCTTCGCCATTTCGCGCCTGCTGACTCCGGCGGAGTTGGACCGCATGATCAATCGCTACCAAGCAGCTGTGGGACTCAATACCGACCGCAATCGCTGGCTCGAATTTCAAACGCCCAAGTATTATCTCAGCCGCCGCGATCATAGCACGGAAAACTTGCGCTGGCTCAAAGCGCAAGCCGGTGCAACCGACTTGCCTTGAATTCGATCAACCGCGGAAAAAATCTTAGGGAAACCTCAATTTGCGTCAGTTCATTGTGCGGTGCTCACCCAGAACTCAGACCCTCTCCGTGCTCTCTGCGCCCTCTGTGTTAAAACAAAAATGCCATCACGCCTCACCGCGAAAATCGCCGGTTTCGGCAGTCCGCTGCGGTCGTCGGCGAGCGACGACCCGACATTTCCGGAGGCCAGAATTTTTCTGTCTGAACCGGCTCGGGATCAGCGGCGGGCCAGCACCAGCACGTTGTCGTCGACCTTCACTTCGGTGAGCGAACGCCAGGCCGTGGCCAGGTCGCCAGGGACTTCGTCGACCGACAGCAGGCGATCCACGATCAGGCCGCCGACCAGGGGAATCCGATCCACCGCCAGCTGCCCGATCAGCACGGAATCCGGCGCGAACACGAATTGCTCCGCACCGCGTTCAAACCCGCCCTTGGCCTGCACGATCACGTCGCGTTGCAGGCCGAGCAGCGAAAGCGTGCATGGCATGCCGATCTGCATCACGCCGTCGCGCACCCGGAAATTGACGCCGGTGGCCGTGAGCACCCCGCCCGTCTCGCGGTCGTCGGGATTGGCGATCGACGAGGTCATCCACGTGTTCAGCTCATCTTCGTTGAAACGGATTTCAAACGTGCCGCCTTCGACGACCATCTGGCGCTTGCGCAACCATTGCCCGCCCAACGCACTCCGCGCCGAACCGGTCACGTAATACGTCTTCGCCGGATCGGGCTCGGCCGGCAACGTGCGCACGGTTTCGACCGGTTGCACGATCAGATAGGCCGCCGCCAACACGGACCCGAGCAGGACGCTCAGCGCGGCGCCGACCGTGACTTCGACGAGACTGGGACCGGCGGATTTTTTGGCGCGAGGCATGGGTGTAAGGTGACGGTCGGATCGACGGCGACGCTCAGTCGGCGGACTTCGCGCCTGTCGTGGCCGACTTGCTCTCGGAAGAGGATTTGCTCTTCTCCGCGCCGCCGGACGACTTGTTCTTGTAGTCGGTGATGTAGAAGCCGGTGCCCTTGAAAATCAATCCGGCGCCACCGCCGACGCGCCGCTTGACGGAGCGTTTCTTGCATTCCGGGCAGGTCGTAAGCGGAGCGTCCTTCATCGATTGGAACGCTTCGAACTCATGACCGCATTTGGGACAAAAGTAATCGTAGGTAGGCATGGTGGTGCTTACGTGTGCAATCGCGGCAAAAAATCAAACCTTCACCCCGCCGCGACGGGCTTCCTCCACAAACCGATAGGCGGCCGCGTAGTAGATCCAGCTCGCGGCCAGGCCGACGAAAACGGTGAATGTCATCAGCGGATACCCGACGATGAGAAACCCGATGAAGGCCAGCGTCGGCAGGACAAAGCGCGCCCGGGTCGCCCGCAGCATCGCGCCTAGCACCTTGAGCCGCAGCGCATCGGCATATTCCTCGCGCTTCTGGTATTGGTAAATCGAGGCGACCACCAGTGGTCCGACAATCATGGCGACCGGCACCATGGGCAGGTAGACAAAAGCGCCCCACTCCAGCCAGCGCAGCGGCAGGGTGAACATCCACGCCACCGCCAGCGGCAGCACGCCGAAGATGAAAAACAGCACAAACGCCGCGATGCCGTCGAAAAACAGCCGGCGCCATTCCCCCCATTCGGGCAGGAGCACCGCGTCGCCCCGCCGGGCGCGCTCAATCAGCGCATAAAGATATCCGAACGCCAGAAAGTGCGCGACGGGGATCACCAACAGCAGCGCTCCCACGATGCTTTTGATGAACCACGACGAGTCCGCGAAAAGGCGTTTGCAAACGAGTTCGAGGGTCGGCATTGCGGCGTTAAAAGGTGTAAACCGGACCGTAGCGGCGCCCCGATGGATGTCTCAATCAAATTAAACTCTCTGGTAGGCCGCATCGAAGCGGGCCTCAATCAACATGTTCCGCCGGCGGATACTCCGCCGGCCCGACTGCACGCCGCCATGCGTTACAGCCTGGAGGCCGGCGGCAAGCGTCTGCGCCCCGCCCTGCTCCTCGCCGCCGCCGAATTGGGCGCCCCTGCCGCCGACGGCATCGATGCCCTGCCCGCCGCCGTCGCCATCGAGTGCCTGCACACGTATTCGCTGATCCATGACGACTTGCCGTGCATGGACGACGACGACCTGCGCCGCGGTCGCCCCACCGTGCACAAACATTTCGACGAAGCCACCGCGTTGCTCGCCGGCGATGCATTGCTCACCCACGCCTTCGCCTTGCTGGCCGAGGCCTACGCCCCCACGCCCACGCTCGCCCACGCGCTCATCCGCGAGCTGGCCGACGCCGCCGGCAGCCGCCGTCTCATCGGCGGCCAAATGGCCGACCTCCTCGGCGAGGCCAAGGGCGACGCCACGCCGGCCGAACTGGAATTCATTCATCTCAACAAAACCGCCGCCATGATCGAAGCCGCGCTGGTCATGGGCGGCCGCGTCGGCGGACTTGATGATCTCGCCTGCGACGCCCTCCGCCGGGCCGGCCGCCACCTCGGGCTGGCCTTTCAGATCGTCGACGACGTGCTCGACGCGACCGCCGACACCGCGACCTTGGGCAAAACCGCCGGCAAGGACGCCGCCACGGAAAAGACCACCTACGTGCGCATTCACGGTCTGGAGGCGTCGCGCCGTTTCATCACCCAGCAAACCGATGCCGCCGTGGCCGCCTTGGCCTCGCTCCCCCGCGACAGTCTGTTTCTGCAAACCCTCGCCCGCACCATGGCGAATCGGGCGGCGTGAGCCGGAGTCGGTTTTCCGGATTCGACGGGTCTGACATTTCTGCGACTTTCAGGGACGTTGCCGGGTGCTGATCTCCACAACGATCAAACCAAGTTCCGTTTCCCTCCCTTCGTTCCATGCCTCCTGAAATCAACGTCACGCCCCCGCCCGCCACCACTGACAGCGGCCACAAGTTGCTCAACGTCCTTTCCCACGCCTCACTGCTGTTTGGCGTCGGCATCATCCTGCCGCTGATCGTCTGGCTGGTGACCCGCCGTGAACGCACGAGCGTGCCGGCTCACGCCGCCGAAGCGCTCAACTTCCACCTCAGCTACGCACTCTGGGCGCTGTGCTGCCTGCCGCTCACCTTCATCGGCATCGGCGCGTTTCTGCTCCTGCTACTCGGCCTCG
>CBINJL010000106.1:0-7916 GCA_966250925.1 uncultured Opitutus sp.
GCGACACGTTGATGGATCTTTCCACCGGCAAAAACATTCACCAGACGCGCGAGTGGATTCTGCGCAACTGTCCTGTGCCGGTCGGAACGGTGCCGCTTTATCAGGCCCTCGAAAAAGCCGGTGGCCGGCCCGAAAACCTCACCTGGGAATTGTTTCGCGACACGCTCGTCGAACAGGCCGAGCAGGGCGTCGACTACTTCACCATCCACGCCGGCGTGCTGCTGCGTTACATTCCGCTCACCGCGCGCCGCATGACCGGCATTGTTTCGCGCGGCGGCTCGATCATGGCCAAGTGGTGCCTGTCCCATCATCGCGAGAATTTTCTCTACACCCACTGGGACGAGATCTGCGATCTGATGGCGGCCTACGATGTGTCGTTTTCCATCGGCGACGGTCTGCGCCCGGGCTCCATCGCCGACGCCAACGATGAGGCGCAGTTCGGCGAACTCAAAACCCAGGGCGAGCTCACGCGCCGCGCCTGGGAACGCGGCGTGCAGACGATGTGCGAAGGTCCCGGTCATGTGCCGCTGCATCTGATTCCGGAAAACATGACCAAGCAGCTCGAGTGGTGCCATGAGGCACCGTTCTACACGCTCGGGCCGCTCACCACCGACATCGCGCCGGGCTACGACCACATCACGTCGGCCATCGGCGCCACCATGATCGGTTGGCACGGCACGGCGATGTTGTGCTACGTGACGCCGAAGGAGCATCTTGGCCTGCCCGATCGCGACGACGTGCGCGCCGGCGTCATCGCCTACAAGATCGCCGCCCACGCCGCCGATCTGGCCAAGGGTCATCCGGCCGCGCAATACCGTGACAACGCGCTCTCCAAGGCGCGCTTCGAGTTCCGTTGGGAAGACCAGTTCAACCTCTCGCTCGATCCCGAGCGCGCCCGCGAATATCACGACGCCACCCTGCCGCAGGAGAGCGCCAAGACCGCGCACTTTTGTTCGATGTGCGGCCCGCAGTTCTGCTCCATGCGCATCACCGAGGACGTGCGCCGCTACGCCGCCGAACAGGGACTCGATTCCACCGTCGCCGTCGAGGCCGGCCTGCGCGAAAAGGCGGCCGAGTTTCGTGAATCCGGCGGCGAAATCTATCAGGAGGCGAAGCGCTCATGAACCCCGCCGTCACGCTGCAGATCTTCGTCAACGATGCGCCGCGTGAGGTCGTGGCGGGGTCGACGCTCGACGCCCTCATGCACGAGCTCGATCTTGCCGCGCGCACCGGCGTGGCTGTCGCCATCAACGGCGCCGTGGTCCCGCGCACGATCTGGTCGACCCGCGAACTCGCGGCCGGCGATCGGGTGCTGGTGATTCGCGCCACCCAAGGCGGATGAACCTCGTTGTCATCAGTCCGCCGGGCTACGACCCGCGCGAAGCCGACGTGGTCACGCAACTCATCGCGGCCGGCCTCGCCCGCTATCACGTGCGCAAGCCGGAATGGTCGCAGGCCTGCCTTGCGTCGTGGTTGGAGGCGTTGAGCGCCGCCGTGCGCGCACACCTGGTGCTGCATCAGCATCACGTGCTGGTGGAACGGTTCGGGTTCGCCGGACGGCATTGGCGCGATACGCCCGGCGTGCCGTTGGCGCCGTTGCCGTCGGAGCGTCCGGCCAGTCGCACCTGCCACGATCTCGCCGGATTGCGCAACACCTTCGGTCGTTACGACACGGCGTTTTTCGCGCCGGTGTTTCCTTCCGTTTCCAAACCAGGCCACGGCGACACTGCGGCGACGCGGCACCCTGAACTCGCGGCGTTGCTCGCCACCCGCGATGCCGACGCGCGTCGCACCGCCGTCTTCGCGCTCGGCGGCATCACGCGGCACACCGCGCCGGTGGCGCTCGCGCTGGGGTTTGACGGCGTCGCCGTGCTCGGCGCCGTGTGGCAGGCCGACGAACCGGTGCGCGCCTACGTCGAATTGAAACGTTCTCTCTCCGATCATGCCGTTGTCTGAAATCCAACGTCCGCCGCTCATGTGCCTGACACAGGACGGTCTCGCGCTCTCGCACGTCGAACAGGCCCGCCAACTCTGTGCCGTAGGCGCGAAGTGGATACAGGTCCGCATCAAAGCGGCATCCGATCGCGCCACCTGGATCGCCATCGCAGGCGAAGTCGCGGCGGTCTGTCGCGATCACGGCGCGATCAGCATCGTCAACGACGACGTCGACGTCGCGCTCGCGGTCAACGCCGATGGCGTTCATCTCAGTCGCCGTGACGGCGATTGGCGCGAGGCACGCCGCCGCCTTGGTCCGCGCCGCCTGCTCGGCGGCACGATCAATTTTACTGACGATGCGCGCGAAGCGGTTGCCTGCGCCTGTCTCGATTACGTCGGGATGGGGCCGTGGCGCTTCACTTCCACCAAACAAAATCTCGCGCCGGTGCTCGGCGCCGCCGGCGTGGCCGCATTGCTGTCGCAGTTGGGCAATTTGCCGGCGTGGATTATCGGCGGAATCACGCCGGTTGATTTACCGGAGATCCGTGAACTCGGCGCGACCGGCGTGGCGATTTCGTCGGCGCTGTATCGCGACAACGCCGTGGCCGCCAACTTCACCGCGTTTTGCGACGCCTGGTCGCACGCCTCCGCTTCGATTTCTTCGCCATGAAAACAACGCCTCTTGTCATCGCCGGCGTGGAGTTCTCCTCCCGGCTCTTTGTCGGCACCGGCAAATACGCGTCCGGCGCGGTCATGCGCGAAAGTCTCGCCGCCACCGGCACGCAGTTGGTCACGGTGGCGCTGCGCCGCGTGCACACCGATGGCCGCGCCGACGACATCCTCGATTGCCTCGAAACGGAGCGCTACCGGCTGCTGCCCAACACGTCGGGCGTCCGTGATGCGAACGAAGCGGTGCTCGCGGCCGAACTTGCGCGCGAAGCCCTCGGGACGGATTGGCTGAAACTGGAAATTCATCCCGATCCGAAATACCTCATGCCCGATCCGATCGAAACGCTGACCGCCACCCGCGAGCTGGTGCGGCGCGGATTTGTGGTGCTGCCCTACGTCCACGCCGATCCGGTGTTGTGCAAACAACTCGAAGAAGCCGGCGCCGCGGCGGTCATGCCGCTGGGGGCGCCGATCGGGAGCAACCGTGGACTCGAGTCGCGGGCCTTTCTGGAAATCATCATCGCTCAGGCCTGTGTGCCCGTGGTGATCGACGCTGGACTCGGCGCGCCCTCGCACGCCGCCGCCGCGCTCGAACTCGGTGCCGACGCCGTGTTGGTCAACACCGCCATCGCTGCCGCCGCCGATCCCGTGGCAATGGGGGCGGCCTTTCGTCACGGTGTCGAAGCCGGCCGACTCGCCTACGAAGCCGGCCTCGCCGGCGCGGCTGCCAAACCCGAAGCCAGCGCCTCGTCGCCGCTGACGGCGTTTCTCTCCACGCTCTGAACGAGTCGCCATGTCGTCGCTCTGGTTCGTGGCCCCTCGTGGTTCCAACCTTTACCCGCAGAACGCAAAGATCGCGAAGGGACAAAACCGCGGCGCCTTAGCGTTCTTTGCGACCTTGGTGTGAAAATCTGTATCCTGAATTTCTCATGAGCTTTCTGACTCAATGGCGCCAACACGACTTCGCCGACATCGTTGCACGGATCGCGGCGAAGACGACCGCCGACGTGCAGCGTGCGTTCGCGCGCATCGGTCGCGGCGCGGATCTCGACGATCTGGCCGCGCTGCTGTCACCCGCGGCGGCGCCGTTGCTTGAAGCGATGGCGCAGCGCAGTCATCGGCTCACGGTCGAACGCTTCGGTCGCACCATGCAGTTGTTTGCCCCGCTGTATCTGACCAATGTCTGCGCCAACGTCTGCACCTACTGCGGCTTCAGCGCGCAGAACCGCATTCCGAGAAAGGCGCTCAACGACGCCGAAATTCTGGCCGAAGGCGCGGCATTGGCGGAGCAGGGCTTCGAACATGTGCTGCTCGTGACGGGCGAATCGGGCCGCTACGGACGCGACTATCTGACGCGGGCGTTGCGATTGCTGCGAAATCAATTCTCCAGCCTTTCGATCGAAGTGCAGCCGCTCGACACCCCTGACTATGCCGCGCTGGTCGCGGACGGCTTGAGCGGGGTGCTGGTGTATCAGGAAACCTATGACGCTGCGGCTTATGCGCGGCATCATCTGAGCGGGCCCAAGGCGGACATGGCTTTTCGTCTGGAAACGCCCGACCGGCTGGGACGGGCCGGGGTGAAAAAGATCGGCCTTGGCGCCCTGTTTGGTCTGAGCGACTGGCGGGCGGAGGCGTGGTTTGTCGGGCTGCACCTGCGGCACCTCGAACGTCATTATTGGCGGTCGCGTTTCAGCATCTCGTTTCCGCGGTTGCGACCGCACGAAGGCGCGGACATCGCGACCGCGCCCTTCGGCGAACGGGAACTGGTGCAGGCGGTGTGTGCGTTTCGGCTCTTCAGTCAGGAAGTGGAATTGTCGCTCTCGACGCGGGAGCGGGCGGCGTTTCGCGATCAGGCGTTTTCGTTGGGATTCACCACCATGAGCGCGGGCTCGAAAACCAATCCGGGCGGCTATTCCAGTGATCCGGAATCGTTGGAACAGTTTACCATCGACGACGAACGATCGCCGGCGGCGGTGGCGGCGATGCTGCGTGGTCGCGGCTACGAACCGGTGTGGAAGGATTGGGACGCGACCTACGACGGACACCGCATCGCGCAGACGGCGCCAGCAGGAGGTGGGCGATGACGTTTTCGGCCGAGGAAACTGCACGTTACAGTCGCCACTTGTCGCTCGAAGGTTTCGGGCCGGCGGCGCAGGAGAAACTGCGCAGTGCCACCGTGCTGGTGGTGGGCGCGGGCGGATTGGGATGTCCGGCGCTGCTCTATCTCGCGGCGGCGGGAGTCGGCCGGATCGTGCTGGTCGACGACGATCGCGTCGACGTATCCAATCTGCAACGACAGGTGCTCTACGCGGCGGAAGACGCCGGACTGCCCAAGGCGGGCGCGGCGGCGAGGCGGCTGCGGGCGCTCAATCCGTTGGTGGCGGTGGAGGCACGGGCGGTGCGTTTCGATCGGCGCAACGCGCTGGAGTTTGTGCGCGACGCCGACGTGGTGATCGACGGCTCGGACAATTTTGCCACGCGTTATCTCGTCAACGACGCCTGCGTGCTGGCGGGCAAGCCATACGTGTATGGAGCGGTGCAGGGTTTCGCAGGCCAGCTGAGTGTATTCAATTGGCGCGACGGTCCGACCTATCGGTGCCTGTTTCCCGAACCGCCGCCGGCCGGCAGTGTGCCGAACTGCGCGGAGGCGGGCGTGCTGGGCGTGTTGCCGGGATTGATCGGCACGGGGCAGGCAACGGAAGCGATCAAACTCATCACCGGCCTCGGCACGCCGTTGTCGGGACGGTTGTGGTTATGGGATGCGCTGACGATGGCGGTGCAAACTGTGACGTTGGCGGCCGATCCTCGCAGTCGTGAAATCTGCGAACTGCCGCCGGATGGGTATGGCGCGACCTGCGACGTCGCTGCGCGTGCCGCGGATGAGATCTCGGTCGCGGAGTTTCGCGCTGGGCTGGCGGTCGGCTCGCGCTGGCAGGTGCTTGACGTGCGCGAAAACTGGGAGCGGTCGCAGGGGGCGATTCTGCCGTCGGTGCATGTGCCGCTCGCGGAAATCGAACGTGGGGGATTTGGCGATGGAACGCTGGCGGAGTTCGATCCGGCGCTGAAGACCGTGGTGTATTGCGCGGCGGGCGCGCGCAGTCTGCGGGCGGCGCGGGTGTTGCGGGAACGGGATGGGTTTTCCGATGTGGTCAGCCTGCGCGGCGGCTTCAAGGCCTGGCAACAAACAGCCGACTCATGACGCCGCCTCCGATCGTGTTGACGATTGCCGGCTCCGACAGCAGCGGCGGCGCGGGCATGCAGGCGGACGCGCGGGCGATTCAGGCGCGGGGCGGTTTTGCCTGCACCGCGATCACGGCGATCACCGCGCAAAACACGCGTGGGATTGTGGCCTGGCTACCGGTTTCGGCCACGTTGATTACGGCGCAGATCGAAGCGGTGTTGTGGGACCTGCCGGTGGCGGCGGTGAAGATCGGTTTGCTGCCGAATGCGGCGAGCGTGAAGCGAGTGGCGGGTGTGTTGGCCGGTTGGCCGCAGTTGCCGGTGGTGATTGATCCGGTGCTCGGTTCGACCAGCGGGACTCGTTTTCTCGATGATGCGGGAATCGCGGTGTTGCGAACGCACCTGCTGCCGCGGGCGACGCTGGTGACGCCGAACTGGCCGGAGGCAGAACGCCTGACTGAACGGCGGGTCGCGAATGAAGACGAAGCGGAAGCCGCGGCGCGGGCTTTGGTGCAGTCGAGTGGCAGCAACGTGCTGGTGAAAGGCGGTCATGGCGCCGGGACCCGTTGTAGTGATATTCTGGTGACAACGGGCGGAACGGTGCGGCGGGTTTCCGGCGAGCGGATTGAAACGCGCAACACCCACGGCACAGGCTGCGTATTGTCGGCGGCGATCGCGGCCGGACTGGCCGCCGGGGTCGAACTGGAGGACGCCATTGAGCAGGCGCGAGCGTTGCTGCGGGGAGGGCTGGAGGCAGGGCGCGATCGGGTATGGGGCGCTGGGGCTGGTCCGGCGTTGGGATGATGCGGTGAGATATTTCGAGAACGAGAACGAGTAAGAGAATGAGAACGAAAACAGGCCCTGTAGGGGCTTTGCTCGCAAAGCCCGCTCGCGGTGGAGTGGCGGAGCAGCGCGGGCTGAAGCACCGCGCTACGGCGTGGGATTTTGCGCCGCGGCAATAGTATCCTGCGCATATTGTCTCGAATACAGGGAGCGCTGGGCGGATTGCCTGCGATACGGTAGGACTAAGAAAAACCCTTATCCCGCGATGCCTGTTACCCGTGTTTTCCGTTTCTGTATTTGCATTATCCTGCTTTCGGTCGGCGGGCGTTTACTTGCGGCGGGATCGACACCGACTTCATCCACTGCGTTTCCCATGCTGGCGGAAGGTTTCGCGGCGCCACCACCCGAGACGCGGCCGTGGGCGTTCTGGTTTTGGATGAATGGCAACGTGTCGCGCGAAGGCATTACACGTGACATCGAGGCGATGGCACGGGTGGGCATGGGCGGCGTTTTGGCCTTCGATGGCGGGGATTATCTGCCGCAGGGCAGCGCGACCTATCTGGGTGACGAGTGGCGGGCGCTGATGTCGCACGCGATTGCGGAGGGCAATCGGCTCGGCATCGAGATCGGCATGCACAATGCCCCCGGGTGGTCGAGCAGCGGCGGGCCGTGGATCACACCAGAAATCGCGATGCAGCAGATCGTGTGGAGCGAAACCACCGTGGCGGGGGGAGCCACGGTCGAGGTCGCGTTGCGGCAACCGCAGATCAACGCAGGGTTTTATCGTGATGTGGCCGTGATCGCGTTTCCGGCGGCGCCGGCTGAACGTATTCCTTTCGAAACTACCCTGGCGAGCGTGACGGCGGGAGGACGGGCGATGGATCCCGCGCTGCTGAGCGACGGCAATTGGGAAACTGCGTTGCAGTTCGCCGCGGGCGAATCGCTGGAGATCGTGTTCCGCGCACCGACGGCGCTCTATGGACTGACGGCGCAACCGACGCGCGCAGGCCGTTTTCCGAACCTGCAGCTGGAGGCTTCCGCGGATGGCGAAACATTTGTCCCGGTCACGCGGGTGTCGTCACCGGGACGCCATGGCATCGTGGCGCCGGCGGTGCGCAGTTTCGAAACGGGTTTGGTGAAGACGATCCGTTTCACGGCGGCGCGCGATGGCGAAGTGGGCGAGCTGGTGCTGCACCGCACCCCGCGCATCGCCGACTGGGTGGCGAAGGCGAATTTCGATTACCGTGTATCCGGTCAGTTGCGACAACCGGCGGCAATCCCGTCTGATGCCGTGATCGATCCGAGAGCGCCGCGGGCTGCGGTGGAACAGAGTCAGGCGCAGGTCCGCC